>CALFMR010000411.1 GCA_937880585.1 uncultured Acidobacteriota bacterium | reverse complement strand
CACGGCGACGCGATGCCGTTGCCATCGCAGGCCCCGCCAAATCTCTACATGCCAGTCACGCAAATGGGCGGGCCGCAGCAATGGATCCCGCTCGTGATCGCGATGATGCCCGCCGCGCGCCCGCGCGACTACGAAGACATCCTGGCGCGATTGAATGGGGTGCCCATCGTCATCGACCAGACGATCGGCCAGATGAAAGACGGCATGGCGCACGGATGGACGCCGTCGCGGATCACGATGCGGGACGTGCCGAAGCAGGCCGAGAGTCAGGTGGTGTCCGACCCGCTGACGAGTCCGCTGCTCGCCGCGTTCAAGAGCTATCCGGCGACGTTCACGGCGGAGGCGAAGACCGACTTCACGCGACGCGCCGAAGCGGCGTACACGGAGAAGGTCGCGCCGTCATTCCAGAAGCTCGCCGATTTCCTCACGACGACGTACATTCCGGCCTGCCGCGAAACCATCTCGATCAGCGACGTCCCGGATGGCGCGGATTACTACACGTATCTCGTGCGCTGGCAGACCACCACGAAGATGACGGCGCCCGAGATTCACCAGATCGGCCTCGACCTGGTGAAACAGACGCGCGCGCAGATGGACGCGCTCATCGCGACGACGGGATTTCGCGGCAGCTTCGAGGATTTCGTCCGGTTCATCAATACCGATCCGCGCTTCACGTTCGCGAGCAAGGACGACGCGCTGTCGCACTATCGCGCCACGGCGAAGCGCGCCGATCCCGAGCTCGCGCGGCTGTTCGGTACACTGCCGCGCCTGCCGTACGGCGTCCACGCGATTCCAGACGCCGTGGCGCCGTCGGCACCGGCGGCCTATTACGAACCGGGCGCGCCCGACGCCGGGCGGCCCGGCTATCTGAACGTGAACACGTACGATCTGCCGTCACGCCCCTCGTGGGACATGGAAGATCTCGTCCTGCACGAGGGCGTGCCCGGGCATCATCTGCAGATTTCGCTCGCGGAAGAAATGCGAGGCGTCCCGGAATTCCGCAAGCAGCTCGGCTACACGGCGTTCGTCGAAGGCTGGGGGCTGTACGCCGAGACACTCGGTCCCGCGATGGGCTTCTACACGGATCCGTATTCGAAGTTCGGATTCCTGAGTGCCGTGATGTGGCGCGCCGTGCGTCTGGTGGTCGACACCGGCATGCATTCGATGGGCTGGAGCCGCGATCGGGCCATTCAGTATTTCGAACAGACGACCGGCCAGCCGCATCTCAACGCCGTCGTCGAAATCGACCGCTACATCGTCTGGCCCGGGCAGGCGCTCGGGTACATGATTGGCCGGCTGGAAATCCAGAAGCTGCGCCAGGAGGCCGAACGGGAACTGGGCGACCGGTTCGACATCCGCGCCTTCCACGACGCAATCCTCGATCAGGGCGCGCTCCCGATGGACGTCCTCGAGACGCACATCACGCAATGGATCGCGGAGCAGAAAACGAAAGCCTCGCAGCGTTGAGGCCATCCCGCCTTCGCCGAGGAGGGTGATGACTTCATACGAGCCAACGCGCGTGTCCGGCGCTATCGGCATGGACTCAGGCGCATTGAGACGAGCGCCATGGCTGGGGGGCGCATGCGCGGAGGTATATAGGCGCCCCCGCCGCGCCGTCACTCTTCCAAGAGGCGCCGAACGTCGCGTTTACCGTGCAGGACGCGGGCTCGCTCACCAAAGAACGTTTCGCCGTCACGGAGCTGGCCCGCTCGGGCACCGCCGGCCCTTCTGTCAACCTCGCCCCGGGCCTGCTAATGTCTGCTATCGCCGCGCATGCCTCTGAACGCCGTTCCCCGATCGTTCTTCTGTACGAGATTCCCCGGACCTGAAGGTCCGGGGCTCCGAAACACGGAACGGGGCCCGGGCCCATGCCGCTGACGCCAGGTACGCGCCTCGGCCCTTACGAAATTCTTGCCGCCATCGGCGCGGGGGGCATGGGCGAGGTCTACCGCGCCCGCGATACCCGTCTCGATCGCATCGTCGCGATCAAAGTCGCGCGGACGACGTTCTCGGAGCGCTTCGAGCGCGAGGCCCGCGCCGCCGCGGCGCTGAATCATCCCAACCTCTGCCAGCTCTACGACGTCGGTCCCGAGTTCCTGGTGATGGAGTTCGTCGACGGCGCGCCGCTCGTTCACGTCGACGGTCCGCGCAAGCTGCTCGACGTCGCCGTGCAGATCGCCGACGGTCTGTCCGCCGCGCACGCCGCGCATCTCGTGCATCGCGATCTCAAGCCCGACAACATCCTGGTCACGCGCGAAGGCCGCGTGAAGATTCTGGACTTCGGGCTGGCGAAATTGACCGCGCCGGCGGCCGACGATGCCACGCGCACGATGGGCGTGACCGATCCCGGGACCGTGCTCGGCACGGTCAACTACATGTCGCCCGAACAGGCGCGCGGCGAGCCGAATCTCACGCCGCAATCCGATCAGTTCTCGCTCGGACTGGTGCTCTACGAGCTCGCGACGGGGAAGCGCGCGTTTCAGCGCGCCAGCGCGCCGGAGACGATGGCCGCGATCATCCGCGACGAGCCTGAGCCCCTCCCGGCGGACGTGCCCGGTCCGCTGCGCTGGGTGATCGAGCGGCTGCTCGCGAAGGAGCCATCGGAGCGCTACGACTCGACGCGCGATCTCTATCGCGACCTGAAGCAGATCCGCGATCGATTGTCCGAAGCCACCAGCGCCGCAGACGCCGCGGCGATCGTCGCGCCGAAGCGCGGACGGTGGACGCCCGTGCTGGCAGCGGGCGTCATCGCCGGTCTGCTGGCAGGTGCCGGCGTCGCGTGGCTCCTTGTGCCCGCGCCGGCTGGGCCCGGTCTCGCGAAGTACAAATTCACGGCCGTCGCCGAGGACGACGCTGAAGAGCTGGCGCCGCATTGGTCTCCCGACGGCAAGAGCCTCGCGTACGAAGTGAACGTTCACGGCGTCAGGCAGGTGTTCACGCGCGTCCTCGGCTCGGACGCGGCCGAGCTCACCCACGCCGGGCAGGATTGTCTGATCCAGTTCTGGTCGCCCGACGGGGCGGTCCTCTATTACGTCTCGGCCGGCAATCTGTGGTCCGTTCCCTCCGCTGGCGGTACCGCGCAGACGGTCCTGGAGAACGTCACCGGCGCGGCGCTGCATCCCGACGGCAAGACGCTCGCCTTCGTTCGCGGGAGCACGTTGTGGATCGGGTCGCTCGGAGGCGGCGACGCCAGGAAGTTCTGGTCGGGTCCATTTGGAGGCAGCACAGCAGGTGGAAGCACGCTGGCCTTCTCGCCTGACGGGTCGAAGTTGGCGGTGGGGCGTCCCGACGCCCTTCTGGTCCTCAGCTATCCGTCGGCGCGGGCACGAACGCTGGCGTCGGGCGTTCCCGGCGAGATCCTGGGCGGTGCGAGCTGGTTTCCGGACAGCCGGCATCTCGCCGTCGGCGGCGCGCCAGGTCCGCTCGTCGTCCTGGACACCGAGGACGATTCCCGCCGGGTCATCGGCGTGGCGCCGGACGCAGCGTTTCTTGCGCCGTCCGTTTCGCCCGACGGCCATCGGATCGCGTACTCGGCCGGCAAAGTGGAATGGGACGTGCTCGATGTGTCGATGTCGACGGGTGTGGCGCGGCCCATGGTGTCGGGCGGCGGCATTGCGTGGTGGCCGGATTGGGCGCCGTCGGGATCGCATTTTCTCTTCTCGATTCCGGAAGGTAGCGAGACTGGCATCGAGGACCGGCCAGCGGCCGGCGAGGGATTTTCCCGGAAGCTGTTCGTGGGCGATCTGACGGCGAGTCCGCGCTGGTCGCCCGACGGCACCCGGTTCGCGTTCGCGGAGATCGGGACGGATCACGGCAGGACGATCGGCCAACTCATGATCGGGAATGCCTCCAGCGGCCAGGCCGTGCGGATCAACATCAAGGTGAGCGGGGCGTCCGGCCTGTCATGGTCTCCGGATGGCCAATGGCTCGCGTACATCGAGACCATCGGCGGTGTCGCCAGCCTCACCAAGATTCGCGCGGCGCCCGGCGCCACGCCGCAGGTGCTGGAGAACGCTCACGTTGGACCGATCCGTTATCAAGAGCCCGAGTGGTCGCCGGCCGGAGACTGGATCGCGTATCCGGCGGCCGACGGCATCGACCTGATTTCGCCCGACGGCTCGTCGACGCGCACACTGACCTCCCGCAAATTTCTGGCGTACGCGTTCTCGAAGGACGGCCGCCAGTTTTACGGCATTTTTCAGAACACGACGGGCACGGGCGCCGAGTGGGAGCTCTACGCGGTGAACGTCGCGTCGGGCGCGGAGAAGTTGCTCGCGCCGATCGCGTTGCCGGCGTCGGTCAATGGGCTGGCCGGATTCAGCCTGCATCCTGACGGCACGCACTTCCTGACATCGGTCGCCAAGTGGCCGTACGACATCTGGATGCTCGAAGGCTTCGACGAGCCGCGCGCGAAGAGCTGGCTCGATCGGCTGCTACACCGCTAGCTGAGCGCGCGACGATCTCATGGCGCCTGTGACGTCGCGAGGCCCGCGACCCAGTTCTGCACGAGCACGACGCGCGGGCCTTCGCCGGCCGCGGCCGGGGCGGCCGTGGACATCAGGAAGCGCTGGCCGTCGGGCGAGACGCTGAAGCCGGCGAGGCTCAGCGTGTCGGACTCGGCAACCAGCGCGGCGGGCACGCCGATCGTGACCGAGGGGTGCAGCGTGACCGGCACACGCATCAGCTTGCCGTACAGGCCGCCGGCGTCGTCCCGCAATCCGCTCAGGTAGAAGAGCTCGCGGCCGTCGGCGGAGAACCTCGGCGACGTGCCGCCATCCGTAGTCACGACCCATCGCCGATCGGCACTCGGAAACGGTGTGAGAAAGATGTTCCCCTGGCCGTCCGGATTGCGAGTGGACACGGCCAGTGTCGATCCGTCGGGCGACAAGTCGATGCCGTTGAAAAGCACGTCCGGCTCATCGCCCTGGAAGACGCGCCGCAGCGGGCCCGGCGTGCCGTCGCTGCCGATTGCGGCATAACGCAGCAGCCCGCGACCACGATCGTCGACGACGCACAGAAGCGTGCGTCCATCACGGGAGAACACGACGGCGGACGCGTTCGTCAGGATCCGCGGCGCCGTCGACCCGTCGGCGGACTGTTCCAGAATCTTCATGCCCTCGACGGCTCCCGACGCGTACGCAAGGCGATCGCCGGCCGGACGCCAGGTTGGAAACTCCAACTCCGGGGTGGTGACCGCGGTTCCCCCGACGGGCGCGCGGTTGAACGTCAGCGGCCGATCCGCGCCAGTGTCCAGGTCACGCACGACCAGGTTCGTGGCGTCGTTGATGTCCGCGATGAACGCAACGCGATGGCCATCCGGTGAAAGGGCGAGGCGCCGTGCGTCGCCGCCGAGCGTCACGGGGGCGCCCGGCGCCGGTGTCGCGTGTCCGCCGCGGTCGACCCAGACGAGCGACTCGCGTTCGGGGGACGGCAGTCCGACGAGCAGCGTGCCGTCGCGCGAGACGCTGTAGCCCGCCGCGCCAGGCTGGACGGAGACGGCCTTCGTGAGATCGATCGGGCCGTCCGTGAACGGCACGGCCCAAAGGCCCCTGTTGGGGCCGCTGCGGAGGAACAGCAGGAAGCCAGACGCGTACTGGACGTCGCTCACCGAGTCGTCGTCGGTCAGCACACGGCGCGTCGCGCCATCGAGCAGCTCGACGCGGGTCGCATCGTGATCCTTATCCTTGCGGTGGACGCCGATGACCAGCCGGCCGTTGGGGAGAGCGGAGACGTCGTGGACGTCGACGTCCATCGACGGATCGATCGCCAGCCGTACGGTCGGCACGCCGCCGGCGGCGGGGACCTGATACAGGCTGCCGCGCCAGACCGAGAAGACGATCGTTCCCGATGGCAGCCAGACTGCGTCCAGTATCCGACCGGTCTCGGGGATCGGCGCAATCACGAAGGGCGCGCCGCCCGCGGCCGGTACGCGATGGAGTGCGTGCTCGGCCGCGAATCCGATCCAGCGGCTGTCGGGCGACCAGAACAACTGGTGGATGGTGGGTGCCGCCAAGCCGAGATCGCGCGGGGCGCGCGCGTCGAGCGCGCGCACGTAGAGGTGGCCGCCGGCGACGTACGCAATCGCGGAACCGTCGGGCGCGATCGCAGCGCCCGAGAACGACCCGAACGCGGCGCGCACGCCGTTGGCGGCGATGTCGGGCGGAAGATCAAAGCGCCGCAGGGGAACGGGCGTCGAGGGCTTGAACCACCACGCGCCGGCGCCCACCACGGCGGCGAGAACGATCGCCGCGGTCACGCCGAGCCAGCGCCACCGCCGCGATGGAGGCGGAGTCGCGAGAGGCGCGGCGCCGCCCGCGTCGGCGGCGATGTCGGCCTCGCTCAAGAGGACACGCGCTTCGCCGATGTCGCGCAGGCGTTGCTTCGGATCGCGATCGAGGCAGCGGCGGAGAAGCTGTCGCACCCGCGCCGGCG
>CALFMR010000410.1 GCA_937880585.1 uncultured Acidobacteriota bacterium | reverse complement strand
ACCTGAACTCCTGCATCGGCTGCAATGCATGCATTGTGAGCTGCTATGCGGAGAACAACATTCCAGTCGTCGGTCGCGAGCAGGTAAAGATTGGCCGCAACATGCAGTGGCTGCGCATCGATACGTACTTCGAAGGCGACCTGCACGCGCCACGCGCACACTTCCAGCCGATGGCTTGCCAGCATTGCGAGAACGCCGGCTGCGAGCAGGTTTGCCCGGTGGGTGCGACGGTGCACACGCCGGAAGGCCTGAACACGATGGTCTACAACCGCTGCGTGGGGACGCGGTACTGCTCGAACAACTGCCCCTACAAGGTGCGGCGGTTCAACTTCCTGCTGTACTCCGACTTCACGACGCCGGAGTTGATGGCCCAGCGCAATCCGGACGTGACGATTCGCAGCCGCGGCGTCATGGAGAAGTGCACCTACTGCGTGCAGCGCATCAACCATGCGCGCATCGACTCGAAGGTGCAGAACCGGCCGATCAAGGACGGCGAGATCAAGACCGCGTGTCAGCAGGTCTGCCCGGCCGACGCGATCGTGTTCGGCGATCTGAACGATCCGGCGAGCAAGGTGGTCGCGCTCAAGGCGCAGGAACGCAATTACGGCCTGCTCGAGGACGTCGGCACGCGTCCGCGCACCTCGTACCTCGCCAAGGTCCGCAACCGCAACCCGGCGCTCAGCTAGAGCGGGCTCGATCACAGCGAACGGAGACGTTTCGTGGAAGGCTCACAGTATCCGAAGGGCGATTTTCGAGAGCCCCTGCCCCTCATCGGCCCGGGTCACAGCTTCCGGTCCATCACGGACAAGCTGACCTCGGTCGTTCTGACGAAGCACACGCCCAAGGCCTGGTTCGCGACCGTGGCGGTCGGGTTTCTGCTGTTCAACGGGTTCCTGATCGCGGTCACGTACCTGCTCTTCAAGGGCATCGGGATCTGGGGCACGAACATCCCGGTCGGCTGGGCCTTTCCCATCATCAACTTCGTGTGGTGGATCGGCATCGGCCACGCCGGCACGTTGATTTCGGCCATTCTGCTGCTCTTCAAGCAGGACTGGCGCACGTCGATCAACCGCTTCGCCGAGGCCATGACGCTCTTCGCGGTCATGTGCGCGGCCATCTTCCCCGTCATCCATACCGGACGCCCGTGGCTCGCCGCCTACTGGCTGTTCCCGTATCCGAACGCGATGACGATCTGGCCGAACTTCCGCAGCCCGCTCATCTGGGACGTGTTCGCGGTGTCGACCTACGGCCTCGTCTCGGCGCTGTTCTGGTACATCGGGCTCGTCCCGGACATGGCGACGTTCCGTGATACGGCGAAGCATCCGCTGCTCAAGAAGTTCTACGGCGTGCTGTCGCTCGGCTGGCGCGGTTCGGCGCGGCACTGGGCACGCTACGAGCACGCCTACCTGCTGCTCGCCGGCCTCTCGACGCCGCTCGTGCTGTCGGTCCACACGGTCGTCAGCTTCGACTTCGCGGTCGGCATCGTGCCCGGCTGGCACGCGACGATCTTCCCGCCCTACTTCGTCGCCGGCGCCATCTACGACGGGTTCGCGATGGTGCTCACGCTGGCCATCCCGCTGCGCAAGATGTACCACCTCGAAGACTTCATCACGATGCGCCACATCGAGAACATGGCCAAGGTCATGCTCGCGACCGGCCTGGTGTGCATCTACGGCTACGCGTGCGAGGCCTTCTTCGGCTGGTACAGCGGGAACGAATACGAACGGTTCCTCGTCGCGAACCGCACCTACTTCGGGCCGTACGCCTGGAGCTACTGGGTGCTGATTCTCTGCAACTTCCTCGTGCCGCAGATGATGTGGTCCAAGCGGATGCGGCGGAACGTGTGGGCGCTGTTCACCGCGGCGATGTTCGTCAACGTCGGCATGTGGCTCGAGCGCTTCGTCATCATCGTGACGAGCCTCCACCGCGACTTCCTGCCGTCGTCGTGGGAGATGTACCGGCCCACGATTTGGGACTTCTCGACGTTCTTCGGGACCGTCGGGCTGTTCGTCACGCTGATGTTCGTGTTCGTCCGCGTGCTGCCGATGATTTCCGTGTTCGAGATGCGGACGCTCGCGCCCGACGCGCGCGTCAAGTCCTCTGAAGGAGGCGCGCACTGATGGCGCACGCCGCTACGTCTCCCGCGCTCTATGGGCTGCTGGCCGAGTTCGACTCGGCGCAGGCGCTGCTCGACGCGGCCAAGCAGGTGCACGCCGCCGGCTACACGAAGGCGGACGCGTTCTCGCCCCTGCCGATTCATGGCCTCGCCGAGGCGCTCGGCTTCCGCGAGCGGCGCATCTCGCCGCTCGTGCTCTGCGGCGGCATCGTCGGCGCGCTCGCCGGCTACGGGCTGGAATACTGGACGCAGGTCATCGCGTATCCGATGAACATCGGCGGCCGGCCGTTCCACTCCTGGGTCGCGTTCATTCCGCCCGCGTTCGAGACGACGATTCTGTTCTCGGCGTTCACGGCGGGCCTGTCGATGCTCGCGATGAACGGGCTGCCGCAGCCGTACCATCCCGTGTTCAACGCCGAGCGGTTCGCGCGCGCCAGCCAGGACGCGTACTTCCTCGTGATCGAGGCCGCCGACCCGCGCTTCGACGTCGAGCAGACGGGCGCGTTCCTCGCGGGGCTGCACGCGCGTGAGGTGGTGACTCTTGATGAGTAAGCGCATCGGTGAGTGGGCCGGCCTGCTCGTGCTCGTGGCCGGGCTGGCGGGGTGCCGCCAGGACATGCACGACGCGCCTCGCTACGATCCGTACGAGGCGAGCGCCGTGTTCCCGAAGGGCTCGTCGGCGCGGCCGCTCGTCGAGGGCACGGTCGCCCGGTCCGACGTGCTCGACGACGACCTGCTGACGACCGGCAAGGTCGACGGCCAG
>CALFMR010000409.1 GCA_937880585.1 uncultured Acidobacteriota bacterium | reverse complement strand
ATCGTCGCCGCCATCGGCGCCGGGGGCATGGGCGAGGTCTACCGCGCGCACGACAGCCGGCTCGGGCGCGACGTCGCGATCAAGACGCTGCCCGCGGCCTTCTCCGCCGATGCCGATCGCCTGCGGCGCTTCGAACAGGAAGCGCGCGCCGCCGCGGCGCTGAACCATCCCAACATCCTCGCCGTGTACGACGTCGGGACCGACGACGGTACGCCGTACGTCGTGTCGGAGCTGCTCGAGGGCGAGACGCTGCGCGCGCGATTGCAGCCGGCGGCGGACTCGGCGGCGTCGCTCTCCGTGCGGCGCGCGATCGATCTGGCGATCCAGATCGCGCACGGCCTCGCGGCGGCGCACGAGAAAGGGATCGTGCACCGCGCTCTGAAGCCGGAGAATCTCTTCGTCACGGCGGACGGACGCGCGAAGATTCTCGACTTCGGCCTCGCCAAGCTCACCGAGCCGGCGTCGGGCCCTGCCGACCCGACGGTGGCCGGCGTCCGGACCGATCCGGGCACGGTGATGGGCACGGCCGGCTACATGGCGCCCGAGCAGGTGCGCGGACTGCCGGTCGATCAGCGGACGGACCTCTTCGCGTTCGGCGCCGTGCTGTACGAGATGCTCGCGGGCCGCCGCGCGTTCGAGGGCGCGACCGCCGCCGACACCATCGCCGCCATCGTCACGGGCGATCCGCCCGATCTGCCCATCGCCGAGCGGCACATCCCGCCGGCGCTCGCGCGGATTGTCGATCGCTGCCTCGAGAAGGCGCCGGCCGCGCGCTTTCAGACGGCCGCGGACCTGGGCTTCGCGCTCGAAAGCCTGTCCTCCGCGTCCGATCGCATCGACGTCGCCGGCGGTGCGCCGCCGCGCGCGCGGTCGCGCGAACGCGTTGCGTGGATCACGGCCGCGGTGCTCGGCCTCGCGTTCCTAGGCGCTGGCATCGTCGCGTGGCGCGGGATGCGCGCGGCGCCGGTGTCCGACGCGGCCCCAGTCCGGTTCACCGTCGATCTCCCCGACGGCGCGACATTGACCACGAGCCCGAACATCTCTCCCGACGGCCGGCACATCGTGTTCGGCGCCCAGAAAGACGGCGTCGCCTTGCTGTACGTGCGGGGGATGGACGACCTGGACGCGCGGCCCCTCGCTGGGACCAACGGCGCCTCGAATCCGTTCTGGTCCCCGGACAGCCGGGTCATCGCGTTTTTCGCAAACGAGAAATTGCGCAAGGTGCCAGTGGACGGAGGCCCGCCCATCGCCATCTGCGATGTGAACGGCAACGCGGGCGGCACCTGGGCGCCGGACGGCACGATCGTCTTCGTGACCGGCTCCAACAACACCGTTCTCCAGAAGGTGCCGGCGTCGGGTGGCACGCCCCAGACCATCATGACGGCCGGTGCAGGTGACTCCGCCGCCGACTACTTCTATCCATGGTTCCTGCCAGATGGCCGGCGATTCCTCTATCGCTCCTTCGCACGCTTGAACGATAGCGTCGGCACGCTCTGGATCGGATCGGTTGACTCGAACGACCGAACGTCGCTTGGCCCCGTGAATTCCAACGGGCGGTACGCCTCAGGCCACCTCTTGTACGTGCAGGGTAACGGCCTCATGGCACGGCCCTTTGACGCGGCGGCGGGTCGGACGACCGGCGACGCGGTTCCCGTGGCGCTCGGTTCCTCGGATTTCTCCTTCTTCTCGGCGTCCGAGACTGGCGTGCTCGTCTACGGATCGATCGCGGACCAAGCCTCAGCGGTCCTCACCTGGTTCGACCGCGCGGGGCGACGGCTCGGCGTCATTGGCGATCGGGCCTTCAG
Source organism: uncultured Acidobacteriota bacterium (assembly GCA_937880585.1). GTDB lineage: Bacteria > Acidobacteriota > Vicinamibacteria > Vicinamibacterales > SCN-69-37 > CALFMR01. Next base: position 1,047 of record CALFMR010000409.1, on the reverse strand, counting down.
CACCAACCTCGCAACAAGCCCGGACGGTCGCCGCGTGGCCGTGTCACGCTTCATCCCGAACAACAGCGCTCTACCAGGCATCAACATCTGGATCCTCGACATCGGAAGCAACACCTGGTCGCGAGCCACGACGGCCGCGTCGAACGATTTCGATTCGACGTGGTCGCCCGACGGCACGGAGATCATCTTCACGTCGTCGAGGAGCGGCAAGTACGAGCTGTACCGCGCGGCGGCCGACGGCAGCCGGGAGACCCGGCTCGGTGTGGACGGGACGGCACCGGACTGGTCGGCCGACGGCCGACTCGTCGCCTATGCGTATAAGGGGCACATCTGGATTCTGCCGCTCGCCGGTGGACAGACGCCGCGAAGATTTCTCGACACGTCGTCCACCAATGACGTGCAGCCGGCCATCTCGCCCGACGGCCGCTGGCTGGCCTACGCGACGAATGAGACGGGCCGGAACGAGATCCAGGTGCGGTCGTTTCCCGGTGGCGAGGGCAAGTACGTCGTGTCACGCGACGGCGGCCGGCAGCCGCGCTGGCGCGGTGACGGCCGGGAGCTGTTCTTTCTGGCGCCCGACGGCACGCTCATGGCCGCCAGCGTCGAAACGACGAACGGGTTCCATGTCGCGCCGCCGACGCCGCTCTTCAAGACGGGCCTCACCTCGACGCGGGACAATCATCCGTACGCCGTCACGCCCGACGGCCAGCGCTTTCTCATGCCCGCGGCCCAGGACCTGACGACCGGCAGACGCATGACCGTCCTGCTGAACTGGACGAGTACGCTGTCTCACGCGAACTGAGCGCGCGTGTCACCATCGCCGCTCACACGGCAGAACTGATCAGATCGCGTAGCACGTCGTAGGCCGGCTTGCGCGTGTAGTCATCGCGGAGAATGCCGAAATGACCGAAGACGTCGTCGCCGTGGCTGTTGGCATCGCGTAACGTGAACAACTCGAAGTGCGTGATGCGCAGGTCGCCGGCCAGGCCGGCGACCGTCTCGACGATCGTTCGCAGCGTGTCGGCCTGATCTTCCTCGCTGCGACCG
>CALFMR010000408.1 GCA_937880585.1 uncultured Acidobacteriota bacterium | reverse complement strand
TTCCCTACACGACGCTCTTCCGATCTAGGGAGGCCCCGGCGCCACGCAGCGTCTGGCTCCGGTGCTCGTCGCCCAGTTCCCCGCGCGAGTCCTCGTAATAGACCGTGGCCGCCGTGCGTTCGTTGAGCGTGTAGTCGAGCGCCGCCGTGCCGTCCACGCTGCGATACGCGCCGCTCGCAACGTCCTGCGTGTAGTCCATCGGCGAGATCGTGCCGGGATCCGGCGCGATGGCGTCCGGAAAGAGCGTCAACCCGTAAAGCGGCTGGTCGACGGCCGAGAGGTTGCCGCTGAGGGTCAGACGGTGCGTGAGCGACGCCGATCCGCCGGCGGCCGCCGAATACCCGGGCAGGACGTCATGTCGCGATTGGTAGTACCGCGCCGAGGCGCCAGCCGAGGCGTTGAACGTGACGCGGTCGCGGTCGAGCATGTACGTCAGGTCGCCCGACGCCGCGCTGAACGGCCCCGTAAAGGTCGGCGGCAGCCCGCCCTCCGGCGTCTCGCCCACGGGCCGCGACAGCCGGTCGTTCGAATAGCCACCGCCAAACGAGATCGACGTCGCCAGCAACTGCCCGACGTCGTCCACGCCGCCACGGAAGATGCCGCGGTACGGCCGCTGGACCCGGGCATCGTTCTGCGGCTGGCGCGGCGCCTCACCCGAGGTGTCGTCCGGTTCGCCGGCCGGCGCCTGCGCGCGCACCGGCCGACCGAAAGCCGTCAGCACCGCGCCGCACACGATCGCGATCATCAGGATCGTCCTCACACGCCCTCAGGGCACGACGACGCTGTCGCCGGGCTTCAGCAGGATGTTCTGTTTGAGGCTGCCGGCCTTCCGCTTCGCAACGTTCTTGTAGTTGAAGCGGTAGCTCACCGGCTGCCCATTCTCGACGCGAATGACCGTGATGTTGTCCGAATCGGCGTACTCGAGCAGCCCGCCCGCCGTCGCGATGAGTTGGAGCACCGTCGTCGGCACGAGCAGCGGATAGGGCCCGGGCTTGGCCACCTCTCCGGTGATGAACACCTGGCGGCTGTTGATGGCCTTGACGCTCACGAGGACGGTCGGCGTCTCCTGGAAGAACTTGCTCGCCGCTGTCGTGATCTTCTCCCGAAGCTGTTCGGGCGTCAGTCCGGCGGCCTGAATGTCGTTAATCAGCCAGAACGAAATCCGGCCGTCGGGACGGACCGTCACGTCGCTCGTGAGCGTCGTGTCCTTCCAGAAGCTGATCTGCAGCACGTCGGCCGGCCCGATGACATAGTCGGCGGGCAACGGGACGCCGCCGTCAATCTGAGCCGTGCCGGGCGCCGACGGCGCCGGCATGGGGGCCGGTGCGGCGGTCGGCGGCGTCTGCGCCCAGACGTTGCCCGCCACGACGCTGCACACGGCCATCATTCCCACGGTTCGAAGTACGCGCATATGCCACCAAGTCGTCATTCGGGTCCTATCGATATTCCTTGAAGGGAAGCTGGCAGTCGTGCTTCCGCAGGAAATTCAGGAAACGTTTGTAGTCGGACGGATCCATGTTGAAGAGGCGCAGGACGATCTTGTAGTTGCCGCGCGCCTCTTCGAGTCCCTTGTGCACGAGATCGCGCACGTTGCTGCGCGTGATTTCACGGTTCATGTACAGCGGATAGACGGCCGTCCAGAACGACTCGCGATCTTCGACGAGCCGCTTGAAGAGGTCATCGGCGACCGTCCGCCGCCGTTCGCGGCGCGGCCGCGCGAACTGTCCCGGCGTCCGGATGTCCGGCGACAGGTCGTCGAGCTGAATGACTTCGCGCCGGCCGGTCACGACGAGCCGTTCCACGACGTTCTCGACCTGCCGGACGTTGCCCGGCCAGGCGTAGGAGCTGAGCGCCCCCATTGCGTCGGGCGCGATGGCGCGAACGGGGCTGTGGTGGCCGTTGCCGTTGACGGGCGTCGTGAAGCGGTGCAGGAAGTGATCGACGAGCAGCGGAATGTCCTCGCGGCGCTCTCTGAGCGGCGGCACGATGAGATGGATGACGTTGATGCGGTAGAACAGATCCTCGCGGAACAGCGCCTGGCTGATGAGATCCTGCAGGTTCCGGTTGGTCGCCGCCATGACGCGGACGTTGGTCGCCTTGGCCAGCCGCTCGGCGCCGACTTTCTGAATCTCGCCCGTCTCGAGGAACCGGAGGAGCAGCCCCTGCATGCGCAATGTCATCTCCCCGATCTCGTCGAGGAAGATGGTGCCGTTGTCGGCCATCTCGAGTTTGCCGGGCTTGTCGCGATAGGCGCCGGTGAAACTGCCCTTGACGTGACCGAAGAGCTCGGACTCGAGGAGGGTCTCGGGAATTCCGGCGCAGTTGACGGGCACGAACGTCTGCACGCGCGCGCTGGCGGCGTTGATGGCGCGTGCGACGACCTCCTTGCCCGTTCCACTCTCGCCGGTGATGAGGACCTTGGCGTCCGAGCGGGCAACGCGCTCGATCTCCGCCTTCAGGTCAGCCATCACCTGACTGGTGCCAATCATCTGCACGTGGCCGTTGTATCTCATCGCTGCGCGTGCCCCTGTACCGGGCCGCGCGCACGACATCGCGCCGGCCCCTGGTCGACCGTCTCCTATTGCAAAGGTGCGTCCCGCCCGGAACGCGAGCGGACCAATGGCGTCAACCCGTTGATAGCCTGCGGCTTGCGACATCAGACAGGCTGGACACGACGAGCGTCTCAAACCGAAGAAGTGCCGGACTGATCAGATTCCATGCGAAGAAAGTCGTCCATCAAGGAGACTTTTACGCGTCAGGAGGACGCCCAAAGGCTGCCACTAGGCGCCGCGTGCCGTTGGCTCACCTTTTCATAAATATTTGTCATTCATATGGTTGCACGCGATCCAATGGTCCGGCCATTGACGCCCTACGGAAGTCCCGATAGTATTCCTATTCCCGGATAAAAGTCGCGTTCTCCCGGCGACGATGGGAAGGAATCCCCACTTTGTCAGTTGCTCCGAGGCTCCAGGAAGTTCATCTCGTTGGTCAGAGCGCCGCGATCAAGACGATCGAGGCGGAGATGGACTGTGCCGCGAAGTCCGACGCCAAGGTGCTCGTCACCGGCGAGACGGGCGTCGGCAAGGAAGTCGTCGCGCGGCTGATCCATCATCGGAGCCTGCGCGCGTCGGCGCCGCTCGTCACGCTCAACTGCGCGGGACTCCCCGACTCGCTCCTCGAATCCGAGCTCTTCGGCCACGTCCGCGGCAGCTTCACGGGCGCCTACCGCGACAAGCCGGGCCTGCTCGAGATGGCGCCGAACGGGACCGTCTTCCTCGACGAAGTCGGCGAGATGAGCACGCGCATGCAGGTCGTGCTCCTGCGCTTCCTCGAGTCGGGCGAAATCCAGCGCATCGGCGCCGACCGCTCCCACGCGCGCGTCAACGTCCGGCTCATCACGGCGACCAACCGCGATCTGCAGGCGCAGATCACCTCTGGCGCGTTTCGCGAGGACCTGTACTTCCGCCTCAACGTCATCCACCTGCACATCCCGCCGCTGCGCGAGCGGACGGAAGACATCCCGCTGCTCGTCTCGCACTACGTCGAGTCGTACAGCCGCATCCACCGCGTGCCGGCGCCCGAGATCGCATCCGATGCACTCGACTCGCTGATGGGATACCGGTGGCCCGGCAACATCCGCGAGCTCAAGAACGTCGTCGAACGCATCGTGCTGAAGGCCAACGGACAGCCGGTCAAGCACCGCGACCTGCCGAGCGACGTCCTGCGTGCACTCGCGACAACGGCCGCGCCTGCGGCACCGTCGGCCACCGCGCCGCCGCCGTCGCTCGCCGATGACTTGGCGTCGCTGATGCTCGACCGTGGCCAGTCTTTCTGGTCGGCGGTCTATCCGCTGTTCATCGCGCGCGACATCACTCGCGCCGATCTGCGGCGCATCGTCGAAATGGGGCTCGAGACGACCAACGGCAACTACCGGTCGCTCGTAAGCCTCTTCAACATGCCGCCCGATGATTACAAGCGCTTCTTGAGTTTCCTGCGCAAGCACGACTGTCACCTGCCGTTCCAGCGCTTCCGCACTGCGCCGGTCCGGTTGGCGTCGACCACGCCGCTGCCGACGGCAGCCGGACTGAAGCGCTAAGGGCGTCTGGCCCGCGCACGGACACCGCCGGGTGCGCCGGGCAACCGCGCCGCACTGCACAGTCATCTTGATCGATCCGCCGCGAGGATACAGGCGGAGGAAAGAGGTGGTGCGCCCTGCAGGACTCGAACCTGCGACCTCCTGGTTCGTAGCCA
>CALFMR010000407.1 GCA_937880585.1 uncultured Acidobacteriota bacterium | reverse complement strand
CGGCCGGTCTGGGCTGACGCCACGGGACGCGAAGAGGTGCCCGATCATCCACATGAACGCGCGGAGCGGCGCCTCACTCGTGTCGATGAGGCTCACGCCCCAGAGGTCGAGGTGGACCGCGCCGGCAATCTGGCCGCGAGCGAACTCCTCGGCCGGCCGCGCGTCGATGACGAGCGGCGGCGTGAAGGTCGCGAGCTCGCCGTGAAGCCGAGGGGGGTCGACGAGCGGGCCCGACGCGTGAGGCACCGCAACATTGTAAGAGGAGATGCCTCGTTCGTCGCTCGATGGGCCGACTTTCCTGCCCGAACCTCCCGGCGAACTGATTTCAGGATTGTGATCGGATGGAGCGAGGGACTGCGCCAGCAAGCCGGGACCGGTGGAAGCTCGTTCCCGGCCCCCGGTATTTCAGGAGTGTTGTCAAGAGGAAGCAGGAAAGGCGAGGTGGAACTTACGCTGATAAACGGCGACCGGGAACAGGGCGCCGCGCGGGTCGCTAACCAAAGAACAGGGGACCGGGAACGACCAAGCCCAATTATGTGAAATGTTTCACAAACCGTCAAGCGATTCCTTTGCTGAAAATGCCGCGCGCGGTTACATCTGTCCAATCCAGTGCCAGACGGGCGCGGATTTGACGCGCGTCGATCGTGCCCGTCGTCCAGCGCGCCGGGCCGCTACACGCCGCCGGCGCGGGCGCCGGCCGGATCGATCCCCTATGCTGGATCGCAGTGGCCCGACGCATCCTCGTATGGGGCGCCATCGCGGCGCTCGCCGCCGTGGCGGCCTTCGGCGTGGTCCTCGCCATCGTGCTCCGGCCCGCTCACATCAAAACCCTCCTCGTCCGCGGCGCGGCCGAACATCTACACATGGATGCCGCCGTCGACCATGTCGAAGTCGGACTGCTGCCGCGGCCACACATCAGCGGCAGCGGTCTCGCGCTGCGTCAGCCGCATCGCCCCGATCTGCCGCCGTTCATCCGCATCGAACATTTTTCGGTGAACATTGGACCGCTCTCGATCCTGCGCAAGCACGTGAACACGGTGTACGCCGAGGGATTGACGATCGCCGTGCCGCCGAGCGACAGTCGCGGCGGCCTGCCCGGACAGAACGGTACGGGCGGCGGCATGTCGGACGTCATCGTCGATCACTTCGTCACGAAGAACGCCGAACTGCGCTTCGTTCCGCGCGAGAGCGACGACACGCCGCTCGTCTTCGCCATCGCGTCGCTCGCCGTCGACGACGTCGGATTCGGATTGGCGATGCCGTTCAAGGCGCAGCTCACCAATCCCGTGCCCCAAGGGCTTGTCAACGCCACGGGGCGCATCGGACCGTGGAACGCCGATGCCGGTCCGGAAACGCCGGTCGAAGGCGACTACACGTTTACGCACGCGGACCTGTCGACTATCAACGGCATCGGCGGCATCCTGGAATCCACCGGATCGTTCCGCGGCACGCTGACGGCAATCAATGCGAACGGCCGCGCCACGGTCCCGGATTTCAATCTCGACCTCGGCGGCCAACCGCAACGGCTGACGGCCACGTTCGAGACGGTCGTCGATGGCACCGACGGCACGACGACGTTGAAGCGCGTCGACGCGACGATGGCCAAGACCCCCATGGTCGTCACGGGCGCCATCCGAAACCTGCCAGGGCCCGGCAATCACGCCGTCGACCTGCAGGTCGAGGTTGAGGATGGCCGCATCGAGGATCTGCTGACGCTCGTGATCGATGCGCCGAAGCCCGTCATGGTCGGCGATGTGAGCTTCAAAGCGAGCTTCTCGCTGCCGCCGGGCCCGACACGCGTCCGCAATCGCCTGAAGCTCTCGGGCACGTTCGGTCTGGCGAACACGACGTTCACCGGCGGTGAGGTACAGCAGAAGATCGTCGAGCTGAGCCGGCGAAGTCAGGGCAAGGACAAGGACGACCCGATGCCGCGCGTGGTCACGAACCTGCACGGCCGCTTCGCGCTCGCCAATGCCAGGGCCACACTGACGGGCCTCACGTTCCAGGTGCCGGGCGCCGCAGTGAACCTGAACGGCACGTACGCCATCGCCAGCGGCGAGATGGACTTCCACGGCACGCTCACGATGCAGGCATCGGTCTCGGACGCGGTCGGCGGCTTCAAGTCGATCTTCATCAAGCCGTTCGACCGGCTGTTCCGCGGCAAACACGCGGGCGCGGTCGTGCCGATCAAGATCACCGGCACGCGCGACGCGCCGAAGTTCGGTCTCGAAGTGGGACGGATTTTCAAGAAGGACAAGAAGTAGATCGCCTCACGCGAAGCCGCGAAGATCGCGAAGGGGCCCTGGAGCCCTGGGCCTTCAGGCCCAGGGAGAAGCCGCGGACATTCGGCCTCCGACAACCTTCATCGTTCGCGCGCGGCGCGCTTGGCTTCGAGGCGGCGTTCTTCCTGGAGGCGTTCGAGCTCGACGGCCGAATGATCAGCGAACGTCATGGCCGCGGCAATGGCGCGATGGCCGGCGACATCGGCGATGGCGTGGTGCATCGCCTGGCAGACGCGGCGGTAGGCGGGATGGCCCGCCGGCGCCGTGCGCAGTTCGATGACGTGCATGGCCTCGCGCGCGTTCATGTCCATCACGAATCGTACGCGGTGCGCCATCGCCACGGCGTACTGCGCGGCCGCGCCGAGCCCGGCGGCCGTCATGCGCTCATAGAGATCCGCGGATCGATCCATCACGCGCTGCCAATCGTCCGACGCGCCGGCCTCGACGATCGCATCGGGGCGGATATGGCCGTGTCGCGTCGTGAGCGCCTGCCAGTCGATCGTCAACAGGCGATGGCGCTGCAGATCGCGGAAGGCGCCGTAGTCGGTGAGGATGTCGAAGCGATACGACGTCCGCTCGAAGGCGCGCCCCGGCCGATGACGCCGGTTTCCACGCGTGCCTGCGTACGCGCGAAGCACGGCCTCGCGCTCGGACGCAGGCATCTCTCGCGCAATAGCCAGCAGTTCCGCGTCCGACCGGTTCGAACCCGGATAGAGCGCGGCCGCGACGACCTTGACCTCGCCATCGGGATCGAAATCCGTGAGCGTCACTTCACCGGTCGCCTCGCCCGACGGATGCGCCGCGCCGAGGCGCGCGCTGATCTCCGCCGTCCGCTTCCGTGTCTCCTCGAGATACGCCACCCACACGCCGCCGCGCTCCGGCTGATCGACGCGCGTGAGGAACGCAGGAATCACCTGCTGGAGCTCAGCCAAGATGGCGCCGGCCGCCGCACGAACTTCGAGGAGTGGGTGCGCGCGCATCCGCAGGATGAGCGCTTCGTACGCCTGGCCCGTCCCGAAGATGCCGACGTTCGACTGCGTGGCCGCCGGCAGCAGCCCGCGCAGGGTGTCGAGCGCCTTCGCGCGGATGGCCGATCGATAGACGACGTCCGAGTCGGTCGGCGTCTTCGGATACCGCCGCTCGAACCACGCGCGCATGGGATCGATCCACCGCGCGTAGATCTCGAACGCCTCGTTCATCGTCTCGATGAACGACCCGCGCAGCGGATGCCCGTCGAGCTCGGCCGGCACGAGATAGCGCCAGCGATCGCCGCGTCGCTCGGTGTACGGGATGTAGCGCGTGGACTGCTCGAGGTACGCCATCAGGCGGCCGCGCTCGAGCACCTTCGTCAGAATGTTCGACGCATCCTCGACAGCGAGATGGACGCCGCCGAGCTGCGCCACGGAGTCGTCGCCGAACTCGCTGAACACGCGCTGATAGAGCCGCTCGGCCCGCTCGATGCCCGCCTGTGACGTCGTGGGCGCGTCGCTCATCGCCGGCTGGAACTCGTCGAGAAACAGCCGCCGCAGCGATTTAGCGGATCGCGAGTAGCGCGCGAAGAGCGCGCCCTTGACCGTCTCGGGCAGATTGACGAGCGCGAAGACGGGACGGTCCAGGTTCGTGAAGTACGGCCGAGCAGCGGCGGCCTCGGCCTCCGACAGCCCCGACGCCGCGACGCTCACGCCTCGTCGTCCTTTGACCAGTAGCGGCGGAACTCATCCATGAAGGCGAGCGTCTCGAGCGACTTCATGCGATCGAAGAACAGGACGCCGTCGAGATGATCGGTTTCATGCTGGATGACGCGCGCCGGAAGACCGCTCGCCGCGATCTCGATGCGCCGGCCGTGGCGATCGAGCGCGCGCACTTTGATTGTGACGGGCCGCTGCACGAGCCCACGGATGTCCGGAATGCTCAGGCAGCCTTCCCACGCCTCGTCGCGCGCGTCGTCGACGACCGTAATCTCGGGATTGACGATCGTGACGAGCGGCATCTCGGCGTCGTCGCTCATCGGCGAGATCGTGTCCGACTCACGGACGCCGGCGACGAAGACGCGCAGTCCCTGGTGGACCTGCGGCCCGGCCAGCCCGATGCCCGAGTACTCGGCCATCGTCTCGAACATGTCGTCGACGAGCGCCTGGAACGCCGGCGATTTGATTTCGTCCGGCGTCACCGGCCGCGCCTTGGCGCGAAGCACCGGATGCCCGAGTCGCGCGACCTTCAGGATGGACATGAGATCAAGTTAGAAGTTCGAAGCCAGAAGCCAGAAGTGGTTCCAGGTTCCCCCGGGCCTGAGGCCGGGGACTCCACAACCGCTTTCTCTTCGGAGCCCTGGGCCTTCAGGCCCAGGGGATCCGTTGACTACACCCCGTAGAACGAGTGCCACGACGTCGCGGTCTTCAGCGCGGCGTTCACGTTCTTGATGTTCTCGACGCCCTCGGTCTCGAGCCACTGGCGGAACGCGTCGGCGCCCTGCTTCGCGTAGACGGCCATGCCGTCCTTCCACGTCGCGCGGCCGCAGAGCACGCCTGAGTACTTCACGCCCGACTCGCCGGCGAGCGCGAGCGACTCGGTGAACTCGGCGTTGCTCACGCCGGCCGAGAGATAGATGAAGGGCTTGGTCACGACCTTCGCCGATTCGAGGAACAGCTGCTTCGCCTGTTCGCGCGTATAGGCCGACGGCCCAGTGCAGGCCTTCGCGCCTTCGACGAACTTCATGTTGACGGGAATTTCCACCTTGAGGACGTCGACGCCGTACCGGTCCTTGGTGAACTCCGCCATGCTGGCCGTGACGACCTCGGGCTTCTTCTTCGCGTACTCGAGGCCCTTTTCGTCGATGCCCTCTTCGTAGCCGACCAGCTCGAGGAAGTAGGCGATGTCATTGGCGCGGCACTCGTCGCCAATGCGTTCGGCCCAGGCGTGCTTCTGATCGTTGATGTCCTTCGGATCGAAGGGCGAGTAGTAGAGAAGAATCTTGATGCAGTCCGCGCCGGCGTCCTTGAGGCGCTTGACCGACCAGTGATCCAGGAGATCCGGCAGCCGGCCGTGGCCCGTCTTGTCGTAGCCCGTCTTCTCGTAGGCGAGCAGCAGGCCGGATCCCTTCGCGCGACGCTTCGCCGCCGGAAGGCCCCACTCAGGATCGAGCAGGATCGCGCTCGCGTGCTTGGTGAGCACCTCGGTGACGAGCGACTTGAACTCCTCCATCATCGCGTCGGAGACCTCGCCGCCGCGCTCCTTGGCCAGGGACTTGTTCAACGAACCGCGCTGATCCATCGCCGCGGCGGCAATTACCCCGCGGTCGTCGGAGACGGCTTTCATGCTGGCGAGCTTTCCGGGTGTCAGAGTCACGCTGTGATATCTCCTTCAAGAACCGACGATTGTAGCATCGGAAAGCTGAAGTCCTCTACCACGGCGTCTTCCAGCGCGCGCGCGACCAGTCCGTCCACATCCAGCGCCCGCTCGGCCGCCTCGGCCGCCGCTGCCGATGCCCTCGTCGTCGGAAACCGCGGCGTGAAAAGCGTGCAGCAGTCCTCGTCCGGGACGATCGACGTCTCGTAGGTCCCGATCCGCTGCGCGTCGGCCGTAATCTCTTCCTTGTCCATGCCGACGAGCGGCCGCAGGATCGGCAACGTCGCCACGCCGCCGACGACCGCCAGGTTCTCCACCGTCTGCGAGGCAACCTGCCCCACCGAGTCGCCGGTCACGAGCGCGTGCGCGCCAATCTTCCGCGCCAGCCTCTCGGCAATCCGCACCATCAGCCGCCGATAAATCACGACGCGCAAGGGCGGCGGCACGCTGACGACGACCTGTTGCTGGAGCGGGCCGAAGGGCACGAGCGACAGCCGCGATCGAAGCTGATGTCGCGTCAACGTCCGCACGAGCTCGCGCGCCTTGTCCTGCGACGTGCGCGACAGGATCGGATAGCTATGGAAGTGGACGAACGATACGCGACAGCCGCGCTTGATGAGACGCCACGCGGCGACCGGCGAGTCGATGCCGCCCGAGAGCAGCGCGAGCACTTTCCCGCTCGTGCCGGTCGGCAGCCCGCCCATGCCAGGCTCGCGCGCCATGAAGAAGAACGCGTCGTTGGTGAGCACCTCGACGCGGATTTCGAGCGCGGGCTTCGAGAGACGAACGGGCCAGCCGGTAACGTCCTGCACGCGCCGCCCAATGACGCGCTCGATGTCGGGCGACGGCGTCGCGAATCGTTTGTCCGCCCGGCGCGCGCGCACGCGGAAACTCTCGGCCGTGTGTCCCTCGACCGCCTCGCCGATCCGCGCGGTCATCGCGTCGAGATCCGGCTCCACGCGTTCGGCACGAGCGAAGTTGCCGATGCCCGGAAGCACCGCCAAACGCCGCCGCACCTCGTCCCAATCCGCGCCGTCGTCGAGCGTGACGATGATGCGGCCGATGAGCGGACGGACGTCGCGGAGCGGCAGATCGCCGAGCGACGTCGCGATCGATCGCACCAGCGTCTTGATGAACCACGGGCGGTTGCGACCCTTCAGCGCGAGCTCGCCGTAATGGACGACGACCGAGAGCATCAGGGGATTATGACGCCGACCGCGGTGTGCAGCGCGCGTCCCGTGGGGCCCGTTCAACGCGCGGCATCGGCCAGCACGGCCTCGGCCGCGAGATGTCCGCTTCGTGCGGCGCTTTCAATCGTGCCGGGCAAGCCTGTCTCGATCCAGTCACCTGCCAGATAAAAGCCGGCGAGCGGCGTGCGTGTTGCCGGACGCGGCGGCTCGCCCGGCGCGAGCGAAAATGTCGCGCGGCGTTCCTTCACGACGACGGAACGCAGGACGCGGCGTGAGGTCATGACCGGCAGCGCGCGGCGAAGCTCGGTGGTCGCGCGGTCGACAATCGACGCGGCGTCCATCTCGGCCAATGCGTCGGCGCCGCTTGCCACGAGCGACAGGTGTCCCGCGCGTTCGCCGAAGATCGCGCTCTTGTCGAACGCCCACTGGATCGGCCCGTCGACCAGGCCGATGAACGGGCCGTCGAAGAGAGGGCCGTCGAGCCACACGTTGACCGTGACGATAGGTGACGATCGACGCGCGGATGCGGCAGAGACGAGGGCGTCGAGCGCAGGCGGCACGGCCTCGCCGAACGCGCGCGCGAGCGCGTGCCACGCAACCGCGCAGATGACGGCGGGCGCCTCCATGGACTGGCCGCGGGCGAACACGCGCCACGATCGTTCGTTCGAGTCCGCGGCCGTCAGACGCGCCGGTGTCTTCGTCGCGACGACCCCAGCGCGCGCTTCGATGAACCGTCGCGCGGGAGCCGCATACAGATCGTCGAGCGGCACCGTCGGCAATCCAACCGAGGAGTCTTCGACGCGCGGACCGAAGAGCTCCGCCAGCACACGCACGAACGGCCGCGCGGCGGCGACGTCGGGATGCTGATTGAGCGCCGCGATGGCCAGCGGGTGCCACAGCCAGCGGCGGATGCCAGCCGATTGCCGGTGCGCATCGAGCCAGCCGGTCACGGTTTGATCGGATGGAACGTCGCGCGCTGCCGCTTCGGCGCTGCCGCGCCGCGCCGCGTCGAGGAGCGGGCGGATGCGAAGCGCGCTGACGCGATCACTCCACGAAAGCGCGGACCAACGGAGCAGCCCGGCAACCAAGTGCCAC
>CALFMR010000406.1 GCA_937880585.1 uncultured Acidobacteriota bacterium | reverse complement strand
TCCTCGTGAACACCTCGGGCGCGGCCTACGATCTGGATGTGTTAGGCTAAGTGGTCCCGCACGTCGCAACAACGGCTGCTGGGAGTGTGGGCGGCTAGCTCAGCTGGGAGAGCGCCGCGTTCGCAACGCGGAGGTCGCGAGTTCGAGCCTCGCGCCGTCCACCACATTTCAGCCCTCCTTACTTTTGTTACTCGCGGGACCTCCTGGACCGCAGATGTATCTCACACGACACGACACTTCCGGCGGGCCGCGATGGGCGGCCGATGGACGGTATCTGCCTGAGGCCGTCACGCTCGGTCTTCTGCTCGCGATGTCCACCGACGCGATGGGCAAGGTGATTGCCGCGTTGCCGCGTGGTGAAGCGGCCGATGCGCCGCTGGCCTCGCCGGTCGAAGACCGGCAGGAAGTCTGGGCCGCCGGCGTCACCTATCGGCGCAGCCGCGAGGCACGCGAAGCCGAGTCGACGGTGAAAGACGTCTACTCGCGCGTCTACGACGCGCCGCGGCCCGAGCTCTTCTTCAAATGCGTCGGCTGGCGCGTGCAGGGACATGGCGCCGCGATCCGCGTGCGCGGCGACAGCCGATGGAACGTGCCCGAGCCAGAATTGACCGTCGTCGCCAACGCGGCCGGCGAGATCGTCGGCTACACGGTCGGCAACGACGTGTCGTCGCGCGACATCGAGGGCGACAACCCGCTCTACCTCCCGCAAGCGAAGGTCTACGATGGATCCTGCGCGGTCGGCCCCGGCATCGTGCTCGCTGGAGCCGGTGCGATGCGCGATCTCGCGATCAGCGTTCGCATCACGCGCGGACAGGCGACAGCCTTCGAAGGTTCGATTCAGACGTCCGCCATCAAGCGTCCGCTCGAAGAGCTCGTCGGCTACCTGCACCGCGAGATGCGATTTCCGCACGGCGTGTTCCTGATGACCGGCACCGGCATCGTGCCCGCCGACGACGCGTTCTCGCTGACACCGGGGGATGTAGTCGCGATCACGGTCGGCGAGATCACGCTCGAGAACCGCGTCGCGGTGAACGACGGCGCGCGCTGAGGGGTCAGATCTTGAATTGACGTACGGCGGGAAACTCGAGGCGTCACTTCCGCCGGCGTCCCTGGAGACCGAACACGATGACGTTCAAGCCCGTCCTGATCGCCGGCGCGTGGCGCCCGGCCACGAAGCCCACCGGCGCCTTCACCGCGGTCAATCCCGCCACGCGACAGCCGCTCGGCGATCACTACCCCGTTTCGTCGATTCATGACGTCAATGCCGCGGTCGAGGCCGGCCGCGAGGCCGCAACCGCGCTCGAGGCGATGCCCGATGCGCCGGAGGCCATCGCGCGATTCCTCGATGACTATGCCGCGCGCATCGAGGGTGCCGCTGGCCCACTCGTCGAGATGGCGGCGCAGGAAACCGGCTACGCGCCGACGCCACGACTGGCCAGTGTCGAGCTGCCGCGCACGACCAACCAGATTCGCCAGGGCGCCGCCGCCGCCCGCGCGCGCTCGTGGACGCTCGCAACGCTCGACACGAAGACCAACATCCGCTCCTACTACCACGCCCTCGGTGGCCCGGTCGTCGTCTTCGGGCCGAACAACTTTCCGTTCGCGTTCAACTCGATCGCTGGCGGTGATTTCGTCGCGGCCATCGCGGCCGGCAATCCGGTCATCGCGAAGGCGAACACCGGCCATCCGGGTACGACGCGTCTCTTCGCGGAACTGGCGTTCGAGGCCGCGCGCGCCACGGGCATGCCGCCGGCAATGGTCCAACTGCTCTATCGCACGCCGGCCGACGTCGGTTTCGCGCTCGTCTCGCATCCGCACGTGGCGGCGACCGGTTTCACCGGCAGCAAGTCCGCCGGCCTGCAGCTCAAGGCCGCGGCCGAGCGCGCGGGCAAGCCGATCTATCTCGAGATGTCGAGCGTCAACCCAGTCTTCATCCTGCCCGGCGCGCTCGCCGAACGCAGCGCGGCCATCGCGAAGGAACTCGCCGGCTCGTGCGCGATGGGCGCGGGCCAGTTCTGCACGCGACCGGGACTGACCGTCGTCAAAGCCGGTGCGGATGCCGACGCGTTCATCACTGAGCTGACGGCTGCGTTCGCCGCGGGATCGCCCGGCACCTTGCTCGGAGCCGCGGGGCCGACGTCGATCGCGAGCGCGCTCGACGTACTGCGCGCGCACGGCGCTGACGTGCTGACCGGCGGTCAGCCCATTAATGACGGCGCGTTCCGATTCCAGCCTACCGTCCTCCGCGCGACGGGCGCGGCGTTCCTCGCTGATCCCGATGCACTGCAGACCGAAGCCTTCGGCACGGTCACGACCGTCATTGTCGCGAAGGACATCGACGAGATGTCCGCGGTCGCCGACCATCTCGAAGGGAACCTGACGGGCTGCCTCTACACGCACACGGGCGGCGACGATGACGCGGACTACGCACGTGTCGCGCCGGTGTTGCGCCGGCGGGTCGGGCGGCTCCTGAACGACAAGATGCCGACCGGCGTGGCCGTGTCGCCGGCCATGAATCACGGCGGGCCGTATCCGGCGACCGGACACCCGGGCTTCACCGCCGTCGGTATTCCCGCGTCGCTCCTGCGGTTCGCGATGCTCCAGTGCTACGACAATGTGCGGCCGCACCGGCTGCCGCGCGAACTGCAGGACAAGAACCCGACCGGCACGATGTGGCGCCTCATCGACGGCACGTGGTCGCAGGCCGACGTGATCGGTTGATGGCGCCATCCGACCAACCCCGCGGCGCCGAGGCTGTCGCCGATCTCGTCGGAGACGGCGCACTTCTCGAGTCGACGCGCACGTCTGCGTCCGGTCCGGCGGGCCAATTGCCGCTCACGCCGGAGATGCTCCTGAACGAGCCGAGCGGCAATCTCTTCGGCATGACGCAGGACGCCGGCATGGGATGGAATCCCGCCGACGTCAACCGCGATCAATTCCTCATCGTCAGCACGCAAGGTGGATTGCGCGATGCCGACGGCACGCCCGTCGCGCTCGGCTATCACACCGGACACTGGGAGATCGGTCTGCTCGTACGCGCGGCGGCCGAAGCGCTGCGCGAAGCCGGCGTCGTGCCCTTCGCAGCTTACTGCAGCGATCCGTGTGACGGCCGCACGCAGGGCACGACCGGCATGTTCGACAGCCTGCCCTATCGCAACGACGCCGCCATCACGATGCGGCGGCTCATTCGATCGCTGCCGCGCCGGTCGGGCGTGATGGGCATCGCGACGTGCGACAAGGGACTACCCGCCACGCTCCTCGCGCTCGCCGGATCCTCGACGCTGCCCGGCATCATCGTGCCTGGCGGCGTGACGCTGCCGGCCGCCGGTGCCGAGGATGCGGGCAAGGTGCAGACGATCGGCGCGCGCTTCGCGCACGGCCTCATCACGGTGGACGACGCGTCGGCGATGGGATGTCGTGCGTGCGGCACGCCGGGCGGCGGCTGCCAGTTCCTCGGCACGGCCGCGACGTCGCAGGTCGTCGCCGAGGCGCTCGGGTTGACGCTGCCGCACGCGGCGCTTGCGCCGTCGGGCGAGCCGGTGTGGATCGATCTCGCGCGGCGGTCGGCGCACGCGCTCCTGCGGCTGGCGGCGCGACGCATACCGTTGTCCGCCATCCTCACGCCGGCCGCCGTCGAGAATGCGATGCTCGTCCACGCCGCGTTCGGCGGGTCGACGAATCTGTTGCTGCACATTCCCGCGATCGCGCACGCAGCCGGCCTGCCGCGGCCGACGGTCGCGGATTGGACGCGCGTCAACCGGGCAACGCCGCGCCTCGTCGACGCGCTACCGAACGGCCCGCGCAATCATCCAACCGTGCAGGTGTTCCTGGCAGGCGGCGTGCCGGAGGTGATGCTGCACCTTCGGCGCATGGGATTGCTCAACGTCGATGTGCCAACGGTCACGGGCGAGCCGCTCTCCGCCGTGCTCGACTGGTGGGAATCGAGCGATCGCCGCCGCGCCGCACGCGAACGACTGCGCACGGCCGACGACGTCGATCCGGATCGCGTGATCATGAGTCCCGACGCGGCGCGGCGCGAGGGTCTCACGAGCACGGTCGTCTTCCCCGTCGGCAACATCGCGCCCGAAGGATCCGTCGTCAAGGCGACGGCCATCGATCCGTCCGTCGTCGGCGAGGATGGCGTCTTCCGGCATCGCGGCCCCGCGCGCGTCTTCACGTCGGAACACGATGCGATTGCCGCGATCAAAGGCCTCACGTCCGCGCGCGTCGCGCCCGGCGACATCCTCGTCGTCGTCGGCGTCGGCCCGCTCGGCACGGGGATGGAAGAGACCTATCAGCTCACGTCGGCGCTGAAGTATCTGCCATGGGGCAAACAAGTCGCCATCGTGACCGACGCGCGCTTCTCGGGCGTGTCGACAGGCGCGTGCATCGGGCACGTCGGACCGGAGGCGCTGGCCGGCGGTCCGATTGGACGCCTCGTCGACGGCGACATCCTCGAGATCGTGGTCGACCGCGGCACGCTCGAGGGGCGTGTCGACCTCGTGGGCGTCGACGGACACGCGATCGACGCGAGCGAGGCCGCCCGCGTGCTCGCCTCGCGACCGCCGCATCCGGGCCTCGCACCAGACGGCAAGCTGCCGGCCGACACGCGGCTGTGGGCAGCGCTGCAGCAAGTTGGCGGCGGCACCTGGGGCGGATGCGTGTACGACGTGGACCGGATCATCGAGGTCCTCGAGGCCGGCGAGCGCGCATTGAAGAAGGGCGACTGACAGGCGCGAGCTGCATCAAGTTGCACCCGCCGATTCTGTCATTCGGCTCCCAACTCT
Organism: uncultured Acidobacteriota bacterium; assembly: GCA_937880585.1. Lineage (GTDB taxonomy): Bacteria > Acidobacteriota > Vicinamibacteria > Vicinamibacterales > SCN-69-37 > CALFMR01. The sequence goes on along the minus strand of CALFMR010000406.1, from coordinate 1,146 downwards.
CGTCGGCATCGACCATGATGGGCAGCAGGCGGCAGCGCTGAGACGCGGTGGCTCGGGGCCAGTACCACCGCGCGGGCTGGCACGCGGGTTGATTGGCTCTTGTCAGACGTCCATGGTTTCGAATGCGTGATCACACCGAAGAGTCGCCGGGTCCCATGAACGAACCGCTTCCGACCACGACCGATCAGTCCCGATCGCGTCGTGCCACGCCGCGCATTGAGGTGCTCGGTCAACTGCACGGCCAGGTCGTCGCCTGGCGCCTGTCGCTACAGGTGCGAGAGCTCGGCGCCGGCGGCTTCTCGGTCGAGTGCGACTGGACGTTCCCCATCGGGTCGGTCCACGTCTTTCGCTTCACCACGGAGCGCGGCGACGTCGTCGTCCTCACGGCGCGGTCGGTCCATACGCGCGCCATCACGAGTCCGGCCGGCACCGAGCGCTTCATCTCGGGTTTCGAGTTCCTGCTGGACCGCGACCACGCTGACCAGGGCGTCGCGATCCTGCTCGACGCGGTGACGTCGACGCTGGCGTTCGAGTAGAGCGGCCTTCGCGCCGCGCGCTATGATGGCGCATGCCGATTCTGCGGGCCGCGGCGGTCCTTCTGACGATCCTGGGCCTTTCGGCCGCGGCACCGCGCGCACAGTCGGGCTCTTCCCCCGCCGACGTCGCTGCTCGCATCCAGGCGCACTACGCATCAGTCCGCGATTTCGAAGCCGACTTCACGCTCGCACAGTCGAGCGGGCTCACGCCGCAGTCGGCCGTCGACAAGGGACACGTCCTCGTCAAGAAGCCCGGCCGGATGCGCTGGACCTTCCAGACCGGCAACCGCAGCGAGGTTATCTCTGACGGCGTCGAGATCTACGCGTACTTTCCGAAAGACAAATACGTCCAGGTCACGCCGTTCCCCAAGCCGGGCGATCGATCGACGGCGCTTCTCTATCTGACGGGCCGCGGCGATCTCACGCGTGACTTTGTCGCGAGCCAGCCCGACGATCCCTCGCCGGCTGGCGACGTCCGCGTCACGCTGAAGCCGAAGACGCCGCAGTCGGACTTCGTCTCGCTGACGCTCGGCGTCGACGCGCGCTCGCTCATCTGGCGCACGCTCGTCATCGTCGACAACCAGGGCGGCGTGCGGACGTTCACGTTCAC
>CALFMR010000405.1 GCA_937880585.1 uncultured Acidobacteriota bacterium | reverse complement strand
GCAGATCGGCGCGCGCCTCGGGGGCGGGATCGCCGAGCGCAAGGACGCCGAGCGTCCGCTCGAACCCGCGCGCCATCCCGACCTCGGCGCGCATGGCGAGCACGGTCTTCGCGTTGAGCGAGTGGAACGCGGACGCCTGAAAGAACGTCTTGACGTAGCCGACCTCCGACGCGATCGCGCGCGCGGCCGTCTCGATGTCGGCCGTCATGAACGTGCCTCGCGTCGGCGAGAGCGGCGTGTCGCGCCGATCCCAGGTGACGCCCGATGACAGGATCGACAGCCGGACCTGCGGGAACAGACGATCGATGTCGAGCTGTTCGTCGGGCGGGATCCGTTCGTCGAACAGCCGCGTGACGTTCATCTCGTAGCGGCCCGAGATGCTGACCGTCGGCGATAATTGGCGGACGATGTCGGCATTCGCGCCCTGGCGCGCGAAGTTGAACGTCGTGCGCCGGCCCTGTTCGGCGGTCACGCCGATGAGGATGTCGGTGTCGGAGCGGAACGCGTGGCGCTCGCGATACGTGCCCGAGACGCGGTACTCCGAGAAGCTCAGGCCGCGGCCGTCACGGGTCGGGTCGTCGGGTGCGCTGCGCGGGTTCACGGCGACGCGCGAGAAGAAGTTGACCGATCGGTTCCGCCCGCCCAGGTTCTGCCGGCCGATTTCGAAGAAGCCGCGAGGCGACACCTCGAGGTGATCCTCGAGGCCCGTCTCGGCCGTCCGCAGCTCGCGCCCCACCTCGAGACCGCCGCCCCATCCGAGCGTCGTCGCCGGCGCTTCGACGACGTTGACGATGACCTGCGCGCGGCCCGGCTGCTGCGGGAGCTCGTCCCAGGTCACGCTCACGCGCCGGAACACGGCCATCTGTGTCACGCGCGCGCGCGCCTGCGCGAGCGCCGCGTCGCCGAGCGGCTGCCCGGCCGCGAGCCCCATCTCTTCGCGGATCGCGCTCGTGGACACGCGCTCGTTGCCGACCACGGTCACGGCGCCGATGAGGAGCTGCGGTCCCTCGCGCACGGTGACATCCAGCGTCACGTCCTGGCCGTCGTCCGAAAACGTCGGCGGTGGAATGTCGACGACCGCCGTGCGGAAGCCGCGGTTGAGATAGAAGGCGCGCAGTCGATCGCGATCGCCGGCCGCGTCGAGCTCGACGTACGGCTGGCCGACGCGCGACGTCATGACCGCGCCGACCTCGGCTGCCGTCAGCTGGTGATCGCCGGTAAAGGCGATCGTGATCGCGTGGATGATGCCGCGCGGCCCTTCCTGGATGTTCGGGCGGACGACGACCCATCGCTCGTTCGCGCCGCCGCGCCCGGCGACGATCTGCCGATCGGGCGTCGCGGCCGCCCGGTAGAAGCCGCGGCGGCGGTACTCGTCGATGACGCGTGACAGGCCGGCAAGGAGGCTCGGCTCGTCGAAGACGTCGCCGCGATCGACATGCAGGAGATCGCGAATCGTCGCCTCGGGCAGGCTCAGGTTCGCGGGCAGGTCGACGCGATCGACGAAATAACGTGGGCCGCGGTCGATTGTGCACGTGATCACGAGTCGTGCCCCGTCATCCTCGAGCGACGAGCTGAACGCCACCTTCGCGTCGGCATACCCGTCGCGCCGCAGTGCGTCCTCGATGCGTGCCGTCGAGTCCTCGAGCAGATCCTGGTCGGCCGACCGCTCGCGCTTGATAGGAATGAGATCGTCGACGCGGCCGGGCAGCGCGCCCTTCGGCTCGACGCGCAGTTCCACGCGCGGCCCCGTTTCGATCGAGATGACGAGATCCACGCCGCCGGCCGCCGGCGTCGACTCGAGGCTTGCCTGCGCCTGGTAGAAGCCGCGGAGGCGCAGGTCGTCTTCGACCGCGCTGATGTTGGTCTCGATCTGACGGCGGCGGAACGCCTCGCCCGGGCGCGTGCCGGTCCGCGTGATGACCTGATCGGCGGTGAACGGCGACGTGCCCTCGACCGCCGTCTTGCCGATGCGCGCGAGCGGGCCGGCATCGACGTCGAGCACGAGCCGCGCGGCATCGGGATCGTGCTGCAGCACGAGGCTCGACGACACGCTCGCGTTCAAGTAGCCCGCGTCGTTCAGCAGCTGCTCGGCCGTCCGCTCGACGGCCTCGGGCGACTCGCCCGTCGGCACGCCGCCATAGCGCTGCTCGATCTGGTTTTTCAGCGCGTTGGCCTCGAGCCCCGTGCTGCCCGTGATGTCGAGCGCGTTGATGGGATGGCGCGGCACGAGACGGAACGTGATCTCCACGCCGCCCGGCACGCGCGTCGCGACCGGCGTCACGTCCTCGAAGCGCCCGCGGCGCACGAGTCCGTCCATGCTCGATCTGACGTCCTCGGGCGTGAGTGGTTTGCCGACGGCTACGTCGACGAACGACAGGAGCGCGGGCGATGTGTCGATGCGGCCCTCGATGTCGAAGTGGATGGCGGTGACCGGCTGGCCGTACATGTCGCCGCCCGGCTGGGCCGTGAGCGGCGCGGCCGGGGCCTGCGGCGGCGCGGGAGGCGCGGCCTGCGCCCTGGCGCCAGCCGGCGCGGCCGCGACGAGAACGACGACGAGCACGAGGCACGCGCGGCGCATCAGAAGACGTACCGAATCCGGAAGTCGAGCGCGAAGCTGTGGTCCTCCTGTCGCGACAGGACCCACGACACGCGATCGTTCTGGTCGTACTCGAGCAGCAGGATTTCCTCCTCGGGCGAGTTGAGCGTGCGCGAGTAGGTCAGATACACGCGCGGCGAGATGCGCTTGCCGAGCGTCACGCGCGCGCTCGGATTGAGCTGCTGGAACGCCGTGTCGTTCGTCAGGAGCGGCGTGATCTGCACGGTGTCGATGGGCAGCGTCCGCTCGACGACCTGGCCCACGGCCGACGAGATGGGACTCGTCAGGAGCACGGCGCCGACCGACTGCAGCAGCTCCTGCTGCGCTTCCTGAGGCGACCGCAGCGCGCGCTGCTCGGGCGCGCCGACGTCGGGCGTGCCGCCGAGGAGCAGCGACACGAGGTCGGTTTCGGGCAGCGGCGGGTCGGACGTGATCTGCGGCACCAAGTGGTCCAGCGGTCCGGCGATGTGGATGTTGACGTCGAACGTCTGCCCCGCGATCCGTGGCCGCGTGTCGGCCGTGACATCGAAGATCGGCTCGACGCGGCTGGGATTCGTGAACTCGATCGAGCTCTCGCGCACGAAGTACCGGTTGCCGTTGAAGGTCACCTCGCCGTTGAGGATGTCGACGGCGCCCGTGATCGACGGCCGATCGAACGTTCCGTGCACGCGCAGATCCGCGGTGCCCTCGATCCGCGCCACCTTGTTCTGGATGAGCGGCATCCGCGGCGCCGTCACCTGGATGTCGAGCACGAGCGGAATCGCCGACGAGGCGATGGGCGTCGGCGCGAGCGTCGGGCTGCCGAATCCGCCGACGCCGGCGAGACCAAACAGCGCGGCGTCCGACTGCGCGCGTCCGGTGTAGGTGACGTTCAGGACGTCGACCGTGCCGGTGAGCCGCGGCGCCCGCAGCGGCCCACTCAGGAGCAGGTCCATGTTCACGGTCGAGTTGAATCCCTCGGGGTACCGCAGGCGCATCGACCGGCCACGCGCCGTGACGTTGTACTGAGAGAGCAGATAGCCCTCGAGCGCGATCGTCCCGCCGAAGTCGACGTCGCCGCTGCCGATGCGGCCGCGCAGCCCGTCGAGGTTGATGCCGCGATCGCCGAACCGGATGCGGCCATTGATGGCCTCGAGGCTGTGCGGTGACGCGATGGGCCGCAGCCGGCCGTTCATCACGGTCGCTTCTCCCGACAACCGTGGGGCATCGAACGAACCGCCGAGCTGGGCGTTCAGCGTCGCGGCGCCTGAGGACGTGATCCCTGGGAAGAACAGCTGGAGGATGGCGAGGCTCGCGTCACCGCCCGCCGAGAGGTGCCACGTCCGCGTCGCCGCGTCGGCGCTCCCGCTGAGCTGCAGGTTCGTGTCGCTGCCCTTCAACCGCAGTTGCCCGACACGGAACGCATCGTCGTGGAAGCCGAGCGTGATCGGCCCGTCGTTGACGAGATCGTAGTTCAAGAGCGTCAGCGTCGCGTCGTTGATCCGCGCGTCGATCGCCAGCTTCGCTGGATCCGACAATGGTCCGCTGACGTCGAGCGTGCCGCTCGCGATCGCGCGCGTGTAGGGCGAGACCTGCGGCGCGAAGAACTTCAGGTACGGATCGATCGAGCTCTGCGTAAACCGCCAGTGCAGGTCCGCCATCGACGGCTTGTCCAGGCCGATACTGCCCCGGCCGTCAATGTCGAGCAGGCTCGACACCGCGATGAGCCGCTCGATCCACAGCGTCCGATTCTCGATGCGCACGTCGCCCTGTACCTGGCCGATGCCCTGGTCGCCGACGAACAGGTCGTCGATCGCGCCGCTGAAGCGGTAGCGCGGCTGATCCAGCTCGCTCGCGCCTGACGCGGTGAACCGGAGCCGGCCGGACAAGGGCGCGCGCTCGATCTTGAAGTTGTCGAGCGACTCGACCGCGATGGCTTCGCCGTCGGCGTTGAACGCGTAGGTCCCGTCCCACCCGACGCGCACGTCGCCACGTACCGTGCCGGGCCCCTTCGTGATCACGAGCCCGTGGACGCGCAGGCCCGTGCCGTCGAGATCGAGCGACCCGGTCGCGCGATCGAAGTGCTCGCCCCACGCTGTGCCCCGCTCGACGCGAAGCTGACCGGCCCCGAACATCTGGCGGTACTTGCCGCGAAGCGTCAGATCCGTTTGCGCGACGATGCCATCGACGGGCCAGTCGTCCAGACCGAAGGCGTGCCGCAGGTCGGCCATCGGCCAGTCGACGAGGCTCACCCGCGCATTGATCTCCTCGGCGGCGTCCTGACGGAAACCGAGCGCGAACCGGCCGTCGGCCGTGATGAGCGCGTCGGGCCCATCGCCGAAACGGCCGTGCGAGATGTCGACGTACCCGTCATGGATGATCACGTCCGCGTCGGCGGCGCCCCACGTCACGCCCCAGACGTGCGTGGCCTGGCTCGTGACGTGGCCGGCGATCGTCGGCGCGTGGAACTGGCCGGTCATCGCGCCGTCGAACGTGCCGCGGCCGCCGACCTCGACACTGCTCGACGCGCCAGTGATCGCCGTCATGACGGCGGCGCGCAGCCGGTCGCTTTCCTGCCAGTCATGGCTCGTGACGTGGAACGGAAACCGCGAAGGGCCTTCCGACGCCATGCGTCCTGAAAACCGGATGTAGGTGTAGGCCGTCGCGACCCAACTGTCGCGGAACGTCCAGCCGCCCGTGTCGATCTGATAGTCGATATCGCCGCCGACCGGCAGGACGCCGATCGCGCGGTTCGGATCGAATGGCTGCGGCTCGGGCTGAATCGCGCGCGGTACGGACGGCAGTTCGGCGGCCGCCAACTCGGTGCCCGCCGGCGCCGACAACCGCGTATGGCCCTCACCCTCGCGGCCCGCGGCAAAGTGTCCGTTCGGCCAGGTCAACGACAGGTGGCCGCTCGCGCGCGCGCCGAGCCGCAGACCCTTCAGGTCGATGAAGCGGTCGAGATCGGCGAGATCCAACCCGGCATAGTCCGCGCTGAAGATGGCGGTCGCTGGCCGCGGGGTGCCGAGCGGCGCCAGCTCGTAGACAAGGCGCGTCGTACCGCCGAGCGCGTTCGCGTCGGCGTGGGGCACGACGAAACGTGTCGGCGTCCAGCTCAACGAGCCGTGGAGATCGGTGAAATGCGTCGTGTCGACGGCCGCGTCCTCGCTGCGGAAGTCGCCGGAGAGATTGAAGCCCTCCTTGTCGATCGCGAAGATCCCCGCGAACGTCCCCGTGCCGCCGAGCGTCCATCGCTCGCGCGAGAAGAAGATGTCGTGCATCGTCGGGAAGTCGACGGTCGAGTTGACGTTATAGGTCTGCTCCGGCCAGTTCGCGAAGTTCACTTCGCCGGTGAC
>CALFMR010000404.1 GCA_937880585.1 uncultured Acidobacteriota bacterium | reverse complement strand
GGCGACGACCCCCGTACGGACATCATCGAGGAGCGCGGCGAGTTCCGCGTCGAGGATCTCATCGCCGACGAAGACGTCGTGATCACGGCGACCGGCACGGGCTACATCAAGCGCACGCCGCTCGAGGAGTACCGGACGCAACGGCGCGGCGGCAAGGGCCTCATCGGCATGCAGACGCGCGACGAAGACATGGTGCAGCACCTGTTCGTCGCCAATACGCACGCCTACATCCTGATCTTCACCGACCGCGGCAAGTGCTATTGGCTGCGCGTCTACGACGTCCCGGAAGTCGGCCGCAGCAGCAAGGGCAAGTCGATCGCGAACCTCGTCAACATGAGCGAGGGCGAGCGGATGGCCGCGCTGCTCCGCGTGCAGGCGTTCCCCGAGGCCGAGGGCGAGCGCTTCATCATCATGGGCACGCGCAAGGGCACGGTGAAGAAGACGGACCTGGCCGCCTTCTCCAATCCACGCGCGGCCGGCATCATCGCGATTCAGATCGAAGACGACGACCAGCTCATCGCCGTGGCCGAGACCGACGGGTCGAAGGACGTCGTGCTGGGATCGCAGAATGGGATGGCTATCCGCTTCGCGGAGGCTGACGCGCGGCCGATGGGACGCACCGCGCACGGCGTTCGCGGCATGCAGCTTCGCGACGGCGATCACGTCGTCGCGATGGAAGTCGTGAGCGAGGGCGGCACACTCCTCACCGTCTGCGAGAACGGCTTCGGCAAGCGCACGGACGTGGCCGAGTATCGCCGGCAGACGCGCGGAGGCATTGGGCTGAAGAACGTCCAGACGAGCGAGCGCAACGGGCGCGTTGTCGGCGTGGCCTGCGTGAGCGACGGCGATCAGCTTCTGCTCGTGACCGAACAGGGACAGATCATCCGGATGACAGCCGGCGATCTGCGGCCGATGGGCCGCGACACGCAGGGCGTGCGGGTGATGGATCTCGCCGACGGCGATCGGCTGGTGTCGCTCGCGACGCTGCGGGAGCCTGACGACACAGAGCCGACGGCCGCTCCATCGGAGCCCGCGCCGCTCGCACCTGCGCCCACCGAAACCGAGGAGGTTGAGGCGACTTCGCAGACGGCCGTCGACGACGCCGAATCGGAGGCGTCGGACGACGACACCGGCGATTCGGAATGAGTCCTACGCCGGCTCGAGCCCGGCGTATTTCGCCACCAGCTTCTTCGTGCCGACGGCCGCGAAGCGCACAGTGACTTTGCAATCGTCGCCGTCATCCTCGACGGCGACGACCGTTCCCACGCCGAATTGCCGGTGTCGCACACGCATGCCGGCACGCACCTGGCCACCGGCCGACTGGTCCTCGTTCTCGTAGGCGAACGTCGTCGGCGCCGCTTCGCGCGCACGTCCCGCGCCCGAATTAGAGCGGCGCGCGTACGGATTCCGCAGCTCGTAGTGCGACGATCCCCAGCGCGAGGCGGGCGGCGTCGGCTCGATGCGATCGACGAGCTCATCGGGAATCTCGTCGAGGAAGCGTGACGGTTCGGTCGGCTGGTAGTCGCCGAACACGCGTCGCCGCGCTGCGCCTGTCAGGATGAGCCGCTCGCGCGCGCGCGTGATGCACACGTAGCAGAGACGGCGCTCCTCTTCGACATCCTCGTCGCTCTCCGCGGCGCGCGAGTGGGGGAACAGCCCCTCTTCCATGCCCGCGACAATGACGACCGGGAACTCGAGTCCCTTGGCGGCGTGCATGGACATCAGCCACACGCGCGCGTCGTTCGAGCCTTGCGCTTCGTCGGCTTCCGAGAGGAGCGACAGCCGATCCACGAACCCGCCGAGGCTCGCATCCGCTTCGCGCGTCTCGTATTCACGCGCGGCCGAGACGAGCTCCATCAGGTTCTCGATGCGCGCTTCCGCCTCTTCGCTTCGCTCTTCGCGCAGCGATTTCAGATAACCAGATCGATCCAGCACCAGTCCCAGCATCGTCGACACGCCGGCCCCGGGGGCCTCGGCGGCAAGTGACGCGATGAGGTCGCGGAACGTCTTCAGCGCGTTGACCGCGCGCGGCGTGCCGCGGCGGCTATCAACGGCGATGACGAGCCGCGCCCACAGCGACCGGCTCGACACGGTGGGGTGCAGACCCGCAGCAAAGAGCGGCGTCTCGGCATCTCCGCTCGCCGGGTCGATCGCGTCGAGCGACTCGAGCACCGTGCGGCCGATGCCGCGCGCCGGCACGTTCACCACGCGGCGGAAACTGACGTCGTCGTGCGGGTTGATGACGAGTCGCAGGTAGGCGAGCGCGTCCTTGATCTCGCGGCGCTCGTAGAACCGCACGCCGCCGATGATGCGATAGGGCAGGCCGTCGCGCATCAGCGCGTCTTCGAGCGCGCGTGACTGCGCGTTGGTGCGGTACAGCACGGCGACCATGCGATCGCGCCGGCCGCGCTGCGCATCGCGGATGGCGCGCGCGACGAAGTCGGCCTCCTCGATCTCGTCGCCCGATCGGACGTAGAGGATCTTCTCGCCGCCGCGCTGTTCGGTCCACAGCCGCTTGTCCTTCCGGTTGCGGTTGCGACGGATGACGGCCGACGCGGCATCGAGAATCACCTGCGTCGACCGGTAGTTCTGTTCGAGTTTGACGATGCGCGCGTCAGGGAAGTCGTGCTCGAAGTCGAGGATGTTGCGCAGATCCGCGCCGCGCCAGCGGTAGATCGACTGGTCGGGATCGCCGACCACGCAGAGGTTGCGATGCGCTTCAGCGAGCCGGCAGACGAGCAGGTACTGCGGGCGATTGGTGTCCTGGTACTCGTCGACGAGGATGTACCGGAACTGCTGCGCGTAACGCGCACGGACGGCCTCGTGCGACTCGACGAGATCGACCGTCCGCAGCAGCAGATCGTCGAAGTCGAGCGCGCCGGCGTCGCGAAGCGCGCTTTCGTACGCTTCGTACACGCGGCCGATCTGCAGGTCGCGCAAACTTCCGCCTTCGGCGCGGAGCGACTCGGGCGACTGCATGCGGTTCTTGGCTTGGCTGATGCGGCTCAGCGCCGCGCGCGGCGGCAGGAGCTTGTCGTCGATGTCGAGCGTCTTGAGCGCCTGCTTGACGACAGCAATCTGGTCGGACGAGTCATAGATGACGAAGTCGCGCGTGAGGCCGAGCGCCGGCGCCTCGCGGCGCAGGAGTCGCGCGCAGAGCGAGTGGAAGGTCGACAGCCAGATGGCGCGACAGTCCTCGCCGAGCGCCTGTTCGACGCGCTGCCGCATTTCCTCGGCGGCCTTGTTCGTGAACGTGACGGCCAGCACCTCGTGCGGCCGGGCGAAGCCTTCGGCGATGAGGTGCGCGATGCGCGTCGTGATCACCCGCGTCTTGCCGGATCCCGCCCCGGCGAGGATCAAGAGCGGACCCTCGGTGTGCAGGACGGCTTCCTGCTGAGCCGGGTTGAGCGACGACAGCAACGACATGGAACGGCTCGGGCGGACGGGCTGGAGCGCGGCGTCTCGAACGCGAGATCGAGAGGATACCAGACGGTTCGCGTCGACGCCGGGGCCGGGTACTCTCGACGCCGTGACCTGATAGGATCGACCAACGGCCATGGCTCGCACGCTCTTTCAGAAAGTCTGGGACCTGCACACCGTGCGGATGCTTCCGAACGGTCAAACGCAACTGTTCATCGGCTTGCACCTCGTCCATGAGGTCACGAGCCCGCAGGCGTTCGCCGAGCTCGCCGAGCGCGGCTGGCCGGTGCGCCGGCCGGATCGCACGTTCGCGACGGTCGACCACATCATCCCGACGAGCGCCCGCGTGCGTCCGTTCGCGGACCTGATGGCCGAAAGCATGACGTCGGCGCTCGAGGCCAACTGCCGCAAGTACGGCATCCGGCTGTTCGATCCGTCCACCGGATCGCAGGGCATCGTCCACGTCATCGGCCCCGAGCAGGGACTCACGCAGCCGGGTCTGACGATTGCGTGCGGCGACAGTCACACGTCGACGCACGGCGCGTTCGGTGCAATCGCGTTCGGCATCGGCACGTCGCAGGTGCGCGACGTGCTCGCATCACAGTGCCTGGCGCTCGCGCCGCTCAAGGTGCGGCGCATCGAGGTGAACGGAACGCTGCCCGAGGGCGTCTACGCGAAGGACGTCATCCTCAGCATCATCGGCCGCCTGGGCGTGAAGGGCGGCACGGGCTACGCGTACGAGTACGCCGGCGACGCGATCGCGCGCATGTCGATGGACGAGCGCATGACGATCTGCAACATGTCGATCGAAGGCGGCGCGCGCGTCGGCTACGTGAACCCCGACGAGACCACGTTCGAGTTCCTGCGCGGACGGCCGTACGCGCCGTCGGGCGAAGCCTTCGATCGCGCGTGCGACTGGTGGCGATCGCTCGCTTCCGATCCCGACGCCGCGTGGGACGACGTCGTCCGCCTCGATGCTGCGGCGCTCGCGCCGACGGTGACTTGGGGCATCAACCCCGGCCAGTCGGTCGATGTCGACGGCCGGCTGCCGAAGCCCGCTGGGTCAGCCGATGCCGGCGTCAGCGAGGCGCTCGAGTTCATGGGCTTCGCGGCCGGTCAGCCGATCGCCGGCACGCGCATCGACGTCGCATTCATCGGATCGTGCACGAACGGACGCCTCTCCGACCTTCGCGAAGCGGCGCGTATCGTCAAGGGCCATCGCGTGGCAAAGCACGTGCGCGCGCTCGTCGTGCCAGGATCGCAGAGCGTCGCGGTCGCCGCCGAGCGCGAGGGCCTCGATGCCGTATTCCGCGATGCCGGCTTCGACTGGCGCGGTGCCGGTTGCTCGATGTGCCTCGCGATGAATCCCGATCGGCTCGAAGGTCGCGAGGTCTGCGCGTCGTCGTCGAACCGTAATTTCAAGGGCCGCCAGGGCAGCCCGACCGGCCGGACGCTTCTGATGAGCCCGGCCATGGTGGCCGCGGCCGCGCTCGCTGGCGAAGTCGTCGACGTGCGGTCGTGGTCGGCTGAAGCGCCCGCGCTCGCCGGCGTGTAGCCGCTTTCATTTTCATTCGCTCATGACCACCAGATCCTCGCGCATCGAACACGCTTCGGGCACGGCCGTGCCGGTCCGCGGCGACGACATTGACACCGATCGCATCATCCCCGCACGGTTCCTCAAGACGATCACGTTCGAGGGGCTCGAAGCGCACGTCTTCGAAGACGACCGGAAGCAGGTCGCCGAGCACGGCACGCCGCATCCGTTCGATGTGCCGGCGCACCAGGGCGCGCACGTTCTCGTCGTTCAGGGGAATTTCGGATGCGGGTCTTCGCGCGAGCACGCGCCGCAAGCCATCGCCCGCTGGGGCATCCAGGCCATCGTTGGCGAGTCGTTCGCGGAGATCTTCTTCGGGAACTCGCTGATGATCGGATTACCGTGCGTCACGGCCAGCCGCGCCGATCTCGAGAAACTGCTGACGCTCGCCGAGACGCAACCGACGACCGTATTCGATGTCGATCTCGCGTCCGGCCAGCTCCGCGCCGGATCGCTCGTCGTCCCGATCGCGATGCCCGACGACGCGCGCGAAGCCCTTCGCACCGGCAACT
>CALFMR010000403.1 GCA_937880585.1 uncultured Acidobacteriota bacterium | reverse complement strand
GCACGCGCGGCGGCGCCAGGTCCGGATAGGCGTCGATCGGCAGACGCTGGAACGAGACGATGCCCCAGATGGACAGCGCGATCATCGCCACGACGACGATGAACCGCTGGGAGAGCGCGAACGAGACGATGCGGGCGATCATGGATGGCGACCTCCCGCGTCAGGAGCGGTGACTGTTGGCGAACTGCAGGAACACGCTGCCCTGCGAGACGACGCGATCGCCCGCGGCGAGGCCGGACGCGATCTCGACGCGGTCGTCCTGCTGGACGCCGAGCGTCACGCTCCGCTGGGCGAACCGGCCTGCGTCCACCTGCACGTAGACGAACGGAAAATTCTCGTCGTCGTACAACACCGCGGCGACCGGCACGGTCAGCACGGCACGACTGGCGGGATCGTGGATCGTGACGTCCACGAACATGTCTTTCTTCAGCCGCGAGTCGGGATTGCGCGTGACGATGCGCACGGGCGTCGTGCGCGTGGCCGGGTCGATCATGTCGCCGATGTACCCGACCGTGCCGGCGAAGGGCTGCGGGAATGACGCGGTCTGCACGTCAGCCCGATCCTTCAACCGCACGGCGCTCAGATCCTTCTCGTAGACGTGGGCCTGCACCCAGACGGTCGACGGATCGGTGATGACGAAGGCGACGGTCGAGCCCGCCTCGATGACCTGGCCGGGCAGGACGAGGCGCTGGACGATCGTGCCGCCAATCGGGGCGCGCATGGACAGTTCCGGCCGGATCGGCACGTTCTGCGCCTCGGCCTGCTGCAGGTCCGCATCGCTCACGCCGAGGATGCGCAGTGCCTGACGCGCCGTCTCGAGGTCGGTGCCAGCGTCGTTGTAGGCCGCCTCGGTCTCTTCGAGCTCGCGCGGCGAGATCGCCTTGTGGTCGAGCAGGTCGCGATCGCGCTTGAGCGTCCGCTCGGCCAGGTCGCGCTGGTTCTGCGCCTTGCGGAACGCGGAGATGGCACCGTTCACGTCGGGACTCGAGACGTACAGCAGCGGATCGCCGGCCTTCACGCGATCGCCGGCGTCGACGACGAGGCGCGTGATCGGACCGCTCACCTGCGTGATGGCCTGCGCCGTGTGATCGTTGTCCCAGTCGACGGTGCCCGTCGTGTGCACGGTGCTCGTCCACGTCGTCTTCTGAACCGGCTCAATGGCGATGTGCGCCAGTTGATCGGCCGGCACCGAGAAATACCCCGCGCCGCCCGCGCCTGACGCGGCGGATTGTCCCGCGGGTGCGGGCGACGGCGTACCGCCGCACGCGGCGACCGCGATCGCCGCGGCCACCGCAGCCGCTGCCGTCGTCGTCCGTGTCCTCGAAGTCATGGCATCACCTGTTTTCCGACGGCGAGGTTGATCTGCTGCACGCTCGTCATGTACGCGGCGAGCGCCTGCAGATAGCCCACCTGCGTGTCCCGATAGGTCCGCTCGGCGTCCAGCAGGTCGAGCAGCGTGCCCGATCCCTGCTGATAGACGTAGCGGCTGATGTCGAGCGATTGCTGCGCCTGGTCGAGATAGCCGGACTGGAACAGCTCGACGACGTCGCGGCTCGTCTGGAACGCGGCGTAGGCGTTGACGACGTCCGTGAGAACCGCGGTCCGGGTGGCGGCGACCGTCACCTCGGCCTGCCGCACGGCGACGTCCGCATGGGCGATGTTGCCCTGGTTGCGATCGTGGATCGGCAGATCGATCCCGACGCCGACGCCGATCGCGTTGTCCGGCCCCGTGTGCGTGTAGCTCAGTTCCCCACCGACGTCGCGCGCGCGATTCGCACGTTCGAGCGCGGCCGCGTCCCGCGCGAGCGAGGCCGCTCGTTCGGCGGCGGCGAGGTCGGGCCGTGTGGCAAGCGCCGCCTGCTTCAGATCGTCGAGCGTCGCGGTCTCGGGCGCATAGGTGAGCGTGCCGTCGACGTCGAAGGTATCGGCGACCGACTCGTACCCGACGAGTTGGCGCAGTGCGGCCTTCGCCTGCACGAGCGCGACGGCGGCAGCCGAGACGTCCTGCTGGAACGCGAGCTTCTGAAGCGAGATGCGATAGAAGTCCGCTTCCGCGATGTCACCCGCCTGCACGCGCTGCTGGTTGATGTCGACGACCTGCGAAAAGCTCTGCAGGTTGTCGGCCGCGAGGTCGCTCGAGGCTTTCGCCAGGAGCACGTTGATGAACGCCTGGCGCGTGTCGAAGCGCAGTTGGCGTTCGGCATCGAGCACGTTCTGCGCCGTGACGTTCGTCGTGTCGGCGGCGACCGTCATCCGGCGATCGCGCTTGCCTCCACGCTCGAACGTGTAGTCGAGCGTGCCGCTGTAGCTGACGTCGTTGCCGAGGAAGCTCGGCGTGAGCCGGCGCGGCGAGAAGAGCGCGAGCCCGTCGGCGCCGAACGACACGCTCGGGTTCGGCTTGAGCCCGGCCGTGATCTCGTCGGCTTTCGAGGCA
This sequence comes from uncultured Acidobacteriota bacterium, assembly GCA_937880585.1. Taxonomy (GTDB): domain Bacteria; phylum Acidobacteriota; class Vicinamibacteria; order Vicinamibacterales; family SCN-69-37; genus CALFMR01. The sequence continues at coordinate 2,659 of CALFMR010000403.1, read as the reverse complement.
TCGACGTCGAGCCGCTGGGCCGCAATCGACGGGTTGCGCGCGAGCGCGAGCCGCACGGCATCGTCCATCGACAGATGCGTGACGGACGCCACGGGCGTCGCGGCCGGCTGCGCCGCGACTGGCGCCACGGTCGCGGCAATGACGACGGCCGACGCGGCGTACGACCGTGCGGCGTACATGATGGGCCTCACGTCCCCACTCCTTGCTGATTACCCGAATGAACACGTCCACCGTGCCGCGGGCGTCGACACGACGCCGGCAGGCGGACGAGACGAACTGCTGGAGATGGCGCTACAGCGCGAGAGTGGAGGGCGGAGCGCGGGACGGCCGCTCGACGGCGGTGACGAGATGGTACGGACGAACGGTGCCGAGCACCGCCATCTGGGCGGTGCCCGAGCGTGGCGGCGCGGACACCGTGGACACGGGCGCCGCGCCGGAGATCTCACGCAGCAGGTGACAGAGCGCGCAGTGGTCGTGTGGGGCCGGCGCCGTGGCGGCGCCGATCTGGGCGGGCCGGTTGGCGGCGACCTCGACCGACGGGCCGCAATCGGCGTCATCGCCCCAGGGCAGGTGCGAGGCGGACGACAGCGGCAGCGCGAACGCGCCGAGAAACGCGCTCAACGTCAGCCAGCCGACCCATCGCCGCAGGGCGGTCCTCATGCCCGCGTTTCACTGTAGACGCGGGGTCAGCGGGCGTCAAGGCGGAGTCAGAGCTGCAGCAAACGCTCTCGCAGAATGCGTGACTGAATCCGGCTCACGTCGAGCTGATGGCCGTTGGCGAGTGTGACCGTGTAGGTGCCGCCAGGGAGCGGCGTGACGCGGGTGATGGCATCGATGCTCACGACGACGCCGCGGCCGAGGCGGATGAACGCGTCCGGATCGAGCCGCGCCTCGAGCGCCTTCAGCGGATAGGTCACCGTGTACGTCTCGCGCTGGCGCGTGGCCAGGTGCAGCAGTTCGCCGTCGGCGACGGCCGATACGATCTGCGCGACCGGCACGAGCACGATGTCGCCGTTGTGGCGCACGGGCAGTCGGTCGATGCGCCCGCCCCGCGCGGGGCGCTCGCACGCGCCGACCGCGTCGCGAAGCTGGCCGGCCGCCGATGCGCGGAGGTCGTCGCGCTCGAGCCGTTCTCGTGCGCGGCGCAGCGCTTCACGCAGCCGGGCATCGGCCACTGGCTTGGTGAGATAGTCGACGGCGTGGACCTCGAATGCTCGCACCGCGTACTCGTCGTACGCCGTGACGAAGATGACGAGCGGCAGGTGCTTGCGCTTGAGGAGCCGCACGACGGAGAGGCCGTCGACCTCGGGCATCTGCAAATCGAGCAGCGCGACGTCCGGACGATGCTGCTCGATGAGATGCACTGCTTCAGCGCCGTCAGCTGCCTCGGCGACGATGTCGACCTCATCCGTCGCACGGAGCAGCGCGGCCAGATACGATCGTGCCGGTCGCTCGTCGTCGGCGATGACGACGCGAAGATGCGGCGTCATCCGGCGCGACGCCGAGTTTCGGCGCCCTCGCGGCCAGCCGAGCGGGCCGGCATGGTGATGGTGACGGCCGTGCCCGCGCCCGGCGCGCTTTCGATCGTGAGCGTCGCCTGATCGCCATAGTGCGCCTGCAACCGCTGCGCCACGCTCGACAACCCGACGCTGTCGGGCCGAGCCGCGCGCGCCGGATCGAAGCCGACGCCCGTATCGGCGACGCGCACGACGAGCGCGTCACCGTTGATGCGCGCCTCGACGGTCACGCGGCCGGGCGACGCGCGTGGCGCCAGACCGTGCTGGACGGCGTTCTCGACGAGCGGCTGCAGCAAGAGCGTCGGACAGGCGAGCGACTGCGCCGCCGGGTCGACGTCGAGCGTCACGTCGAGCCGCTCTTCGAAGCGCGCGCGTTCGATCTCGAGGTACGACGCGATGAAGCGCATCTCGTCACCAAGCGTCGAGAACTCGGCCGTCGTGCGCCGCAGCACGCCGCGCAGCACGCTCGTCAGTCGCAGCAGCGTGTCGAGCGCACGGTCGGGCGCGGCCTGGATCAGATAGCCGATGGTCGTGAGCGCGTTGAAGAGGAAGTGCGGGTGCAGTCGCGCGCGAAGGGCGCGCAGTTCCGCCTCGGCCGCGAGCCGCTCGATCCGCTGTTCGCGCGCCGTCCGCGCCAGTCGTTCGCGCGCGACGCGGATGGCGTCGATCTGCCGCGCGGCCGTGCGCGAGAGCGACTCGACGAGCCGCAGGTCATCCGACAACAGACGCCGGCCCGCGGGAAGCGGACCGAGCGCGACGGCGCGATGCGGCGCGTCGACGGTACGCAGCCGCGCGAGCGTCGTGCCGGATGCCATCGCGGGCGTGGCCACGACGAGCCGCGGGTCGCCGCCGGGCCAAGGATCATCGACCACGGCTGGCGCCGAGACGCCGAGGGCGCGTTCGAGCGCACCGGCGACCGCGGAGACGACCGCCCCTTCCGTCTCGCAGGCCTCGACCTCGTCGCCGAACGCCAGGAGCAGCGCCGCGTAATCCGGCCGCTTCAGCACGACGCGATCGACGATGGCGTGCGACAGCCGCTCGAGCCACGGAAAGAGCATCGCCGTCGCCATCCACGCGGCGACGATGAGCGCAACCGCCCGCGCGTCGTGTACGCCGCCCGCGTCATACCACCGCAGCAGCGG
>CALFMR010000402.1 GCA_937880585.1 uncultured Acidobacteriota bacterium | reverse complement strand
CTTCATGGTAGTCGTCTTCTTTGCAATGCGCTGGGGCCCCACCCCCAGCGCTACGCGCTTCGCCGCCTTCGCTACGCTCCGGGGCTCGCGGTGTCATCTTTCTTTTGGTCTACCCCTGCCCCCTGATCCCTGCGCCCTTGCCGCGCTTTTCCACCCCTCAGTCCAACGGCTTGATCCGCACGTTCGTGTAGTAGGTGAAGCTGTTCGGATCGTGCGCCTGGAAAGCGATCGTCCCCGGCGCGATCTTGCGGCCCGGCGTGTCGTAGGCGCCATCCCAGTCGGCCGGCTGCGTCCACTGCAGCACCTCGGTGCCCTTCACCCACACGGTGATCGTCTGCTTCTGCACCTTGATCTCCATCGGAAACCACTCATCGTCTTTCGCCGGGATGTACGAGAGATCGACGACGTGGTAGAGGCTGCCGGTGCGGATGCGATCGGTGTGGCTGTTGTTGACCTGGATCTCGAAGCCCTTGCCCGGGAAACCCTTGTCCTGGAGCTCGGTCAACACGTAGACGCCGCCGTTCGAGCGGTGCTTGGCCATGACGTCGAGCTTCAGATCGAAGTTGCGGAACGTGTGATTGTGGAAGTCGCCTTCGTAGAAGACGTGGCCCGGGCCGTCGACGCCGTTCGCCTGAATCGCGCCGTCCACGACCTTGAAGTCGGACTCGGGTCCGCCGACCTTCCAGCCGGTCAGATCCTTACGGTTGAAGAGCGTCGTGTAGCCGGCATCGTGCTTCACCGCGGGCACCTGGCCGGCTCCCGGTGTCGCGGGTGCGTCTGGCGTGGCCGGTGCGGTTGGCGCCTGCGCCAGCACGGCGACGCTGAGGGCGGCGCCTACCATCACGATGCTGAGTGCTGTCCGCTTCATGTCGGTTCCTCCTCCGGTTGTGCGGGACCTGCGGCCGGATCCTACACCCACGAGCCGCGCACGGCGGCGGGATAAGATCTCGCGTCATGCCGTCGCCGACGTCGCTCGTCCGTCCGCTCGTTCGCCGCCTGCACGCCTACGTGCCCGGCGAACAGCCGAAGATCCGCGGGCTCATCAAGCTGAACACGAACGAGAATCCCTATCCGCCGTCGCCGAAAGTGCTCGCGGCCGTGCGGGCGGCGACCGATGGCCGGCTGCGACTTTATCCGAATCCCACTGCACAGCCGTTGCGCGAGAAGCTCGCGCGACTGCACCGGTGCGCGCCTGAACAGATCTTCGTCGGCAACGGGTCGGATGAATGCCTGGCGCTGGCCGTACGCGCGTTCGTCGAGCCAGCCGATGGGTCCGCCGCGCGACGCCGGCCGGCGGGACGATCGCTCGTCCAATATTTCACGCCGAGCTACTCGCTCTATCCCGTACTGGCCGACATGCACGGCGCCGTCCGGCGGCCCGTACCACTCACGAAGGATTTCGATCTGCCTGATGTCCTCTCGCGGCGCCGAGGCGACGCGTGGCGTTTCGATGCGGCACTGACGCTTGTCACGACGCCGAACGCGCCGAGCGGACGCGGCTATTCGCGAACCTCGCTCGACGCGATCTGCCATGCGCAGCGGGGCGTCGTCGTCCTCGACGAGGCGTACGTCGATTTCGCTGAGGAGCACGCACTGCCTCTGGCGCTCGCGCACCCGCACGTCCTCGTCGCGCGCACGTTTTCGAAGGCCTACTCGCTGTGCTTCCAGCGCGTCGGCTATTTCGTCGGCCACCCGACGCTCATCGGCGCGCTCGATCGAATCCGCGACAGCTACAACGTCAAAGGCCTAGGCCAGATTGCCGAGCTCGCCACGCTCGACGACCTCGCGTACTACCGCGCGAACTTCGCGCGCATCGTGCACACGCGCGAGACGCTGACGCGCCAGCTCGCCGCGCTCGACTTCGACGTCCAGCCGAGCCAGACGAACTTCCTCTTCGCGCGCCCGCCGCGCTTCAGCGCGAAGATCTGGCAGCAGAAGCTGCGCGACCGGAAGATCCTGGTCCGCTGGTTCTCCGCGCCCGACGTGCGCGACTACCTACGCATCACCATCGGCACCGACGCCGAAGCGCGCGCGCTCGCGCGCGCCGCGGCAACGATTCTGCGGGCGCGGTAGTGCCAGGACGCGCCGCGGCCGTCACCGGCGAAACGCGCGGCTCGAGATGGACACGGAGTTTCGGTCAGGATCCTTGGCGTTCGCGAACGCGTAGCCGTCGGCCTCGTGCGTGGCGCCGAACGTCAAGCCTTTCGCGGCTGCCTCTCGCTTGAACGCGTCGACGTCGGGCACCGCGAAGACGAGCTTCACGCCGACCTGTCCGAGCTTCACGCTCTTCGCCGCCTGATGAACGGCGATTCGCGCGCC
>CALFMR010000401.1 GCA_937880585.1 uncultured Acidobacteriota bacterium | reverse complement strand
CCGCCGTCCTCCCACGGCGCAGGAGCGAGTCGCGCGCCGCCTTCGCGTGCAGGCTCGATCTGCGCTGCGAATGCCTTGATTCGCTCGTCACTTTCCGGGATATGCAATATTGCATATCCCGCCTGGACGCGCTAGCATGACGACGTGGCGGGCGATGCGCTGTTGGCGTGCGTTCGAGCAGGGCAAAGGAGCGACGCGTGAGCACATCTAGCCGCTTGTGGCGCAAGCTCAGGGACAAGGCGTACCGCGAACAGATCGTCACGGAACAGGCCAAGCGCGCCATCCCGTTCCAGATCCGCGCGCTCCTCGTCAGTCGTGGCTATTCGCAGAAGGTGCTCGCCGAACGCGCCGGTCTGCATCAGGGCGCTGTCTCCCGCGCCGCGGACCTGGACTACGGCAACCTGACGCTCAACACGATCGTGCGCCTGGCCGCGGGCTTCGACGTGGCATTCGTCGGCGAGTTCGTGCCGTTCAGCCGGTTCGTCGACTACATGAACCGGCTGCCGACGCTTGGCGACGTGGCGTCGTTCGAAGATGAAGATCGTCTTCGCCGGCAGGCTTCCGGCGCGAGCGGGCTGCCAACGCAGACCGCCGGACCGCGCGATGCGTTGTCCGTCCGTTCGATGGATACACCCATCAGGATGGCCAAGATGCGTCCAGCCAGCGACGACAGCGGCCGAGTGCCGGTGACGACCACCGACGATTCTGCTCAGTGGAGGGCCCGATGACGGAGAAGGTCAAGGTCAAAGTCACGCGCTCGCGGTCGCCGCACCATCGGGTCGTGTACGCCAACCAGACGCAACTGATGGCGACGAACGTCGACATCCGCCTGCGGTTCGGTGTCATCGAGCGCGCGGAAGCCGCCGAGCTCGAGGTCGAGGACCAGGTGGATGTCGTCCTCGGCCCTCACGAGATGCGAGGGCTGTACGAGTTGCTCGGGAGGAACCTGGACCGGTTTCCGGATGCTGCGGCCGAGGCACGTACAGCGCCTGAGACCGACGGGCGAAAGACGTCGTGAGCGAACCCAGTCGCTCTTGCCGCTGCTGCCAGAGAGGAACGCCGACGGACGGTCCACGCACCTGCCCGCAGTGCCAGCATCAGTTCCGCGGGAAAGGATGGGCTGGCATCGACGCTCACTGGCGGTCTAAGCATGAAGACGCGCTCTCGTATGAGGAGTTCTGGGCCGGCCTGTGCGATCGGCACCGGAACTCAAGCAGAGGCCGATCGGAGCGCTGAAGTTCCTTTTTCAGGCGCAGCTCGTGGCTTCGCGGGCGTGACGATCTTCGCTCCACGTCTGCCACATCCGATCCGTGAACGCGGCTAGCGGCGCGAGGACCTAGGCGGAGCCATGGCATTGACGGCGTACTTCGACGAGAGCATCCGACAGGAGGGGGATGAGCCGATCTGCGTGGGAGGCATTGTTCACGTCCGCGCAGGTGGACGCGCTCGTCGCGTCGCTCGAAGCCATTCGCGCGACGGCGGTGGCGGCGTAGAGGGAGTTCGGGGAACGCCAGCATGACCGTCACGCGCCGGCGACAGCGCATGACGTCGAGCGCCATCCTGGTCACTCAAACAGCCAGAGCAATAGCATCATCGGGAGAAAGAACAAGAAAAAAATGATGCAGCCCTGCCAGACGAGTTGGAACACGATCTCGATGAGTGACGCCGCAAGGTCGATGCTGCCGCAAAAGAGCGCCACGAACAGTGCGTCGATGAATCCCCGCGGTGCCTTGGTATCGGCATGGTAGGGCCGGCGCGACGCGCGCGCCGCCGTGGAGTTGAGGCGCCCTTGCGCGTAGGGCTCGCCGTTACGACTAGATGACTTTCGCACCGTGATCACCCTCCACCTGATGTGAACCGCAGCGTGGCGTAGGACGCGAGCTCGCCGAAGACGATCGACGACGCCGTCCTGTTACCTTCCGGCAACGCGGGCGGCTTCGAAGGTCCCACCCGCACGTGACGCCGATTCTCAGCGTCCATCCCAGCCCTGACAGGACAGGTCAGGGCCAGTCCCGCCTTCGCGGCGGCGGTCGACGGGAACTCACGACCATGAGGCTTGGGGATCGATTCCGCGAACGGCGTCAGACCGCGCGCTTGACCCCGCCGACGCGCTCGAGGTAGTCGACGGCGTTCGCCGTCAGCGCCGGCCGGGATAGAGGCCCGGCAACGGGCCAGCGGCGGCGCGCTCGCGCGTCACGGTCGTTGCGGTGCCCCGAAGGAGATCGACCGCGGCCAGGTATCGGAAGTTGTCGGCAATGCGTGCGGCGGCCGAGAGCGACTGGCGCCGGGCGTGGCCGCCGAGCGTGGCGATGTGTTGCCGCTCGCCGGCCGACAGCCGTCTCGCGCGTGCGCGCCCGCCCTGACGCCCAAGAGTCCTGGCCAGGTCCCGCGCGTTCATGACGCGAATTGTATTCCGCTAAGCACAATGGCGGGGGGCCCCTTTCCCCTTCGCCCTGTCTCCTGTCTTATACTTTCCCCACTCCGTGTCAGTCTCTCGCGCCGCCGTCCTCCCACGGCGCGCAGTCGCAGGTCGCGCGCTGCTGCGTCGTTCCCTCTGGATCCTCGCCGAGCTCCAGCGCGGACGTCCCGTCAAGGCGACTGACGTCGCCGCGCGCTTCGAGATCAGCGTCCGCACCGCGTATCGGGACTTCGACTTCCTCCGCGACGACTGGAACGTGCCCGTCGAGTTCGACCGCGCGCGGCAGAGTTACTCGCTGACCGAGCCAACCGCGCTCATCGCGCCCGTCACGATCAGCCGCGGCGAGCTCGTCGCGCTGTACTTCGCCGAACAGGTCGTGCGCCAGTTCCGCGGCACGCCGTTCGAGCGCGACTTCGAGCACGCGCTCCGCAAGCTCCAGGAAATGCTCCCCGACGTCCTCACCGTCGAGCCCGACGCGCTGCACGCGCTGCTCTCGCTCGACCTCGGTCCCGTCTATGCCGCCGACGCGGCCGTCTTCGCGGACGTGCTCAAGGCGCTGCAGTCGCGGCGCGTCGTTCTGCTTCGCTATCGCAGCCTCAACAGCGGCCGGACGACGGACCGGCGCGTGCGGCCGTTTCACGTGTTCAATCACCGCGGCGACTGGTACCTGGCCGCGTGGGACGAGCGCCGCGCGGCCGTGCGCGACTTCGCGCTCCACCGCATCCGGCGCGTCACGACGACGACGGAGCGGTACGAGATTCCGCCGGACTTCGACGCGCGCGCGTATCTGGGCGACGCGTTCGCGATCGAGAAGGCCGCCAAGGGCGCGCGGCCGGTGGAGGTGGCTATCCGCTTCGCGCCGCGTCAGGCGCGCTGGATTCGCGAGCGCCGCTGGCACCAGAGCGCGCGGGTGCAGGATGCGCTCGACGGCGGCTGCGTCCTGCGCATGCGCGTCGCCGGCCTCGGCGAGGTCAAGCGCTGGGTCCTGCAGTTCGGCGCCGAGGCGGAGGTGCTGTCGCCGGCGTCGCTGCGGCGGGAGGTCATCGGGGAGTTGGGGCGGGCGAGGGGGGTGTATGCATAGATGCACAATTGTGCGCGTTCTTGTCGCAAATATTTTCAAAACCATAAAACCGAAACAGGAACATGAAATATTAGTGGTGAACGTTGGTGAATGCGTGAGCGCTTCGTCGGCTCCAAACCGGCTGAGTAAGGGTTGCGGCCGAGCCCGGCAAACGCATTCGCCACGCGTCCGATCTGCAACGGACGCCACATTGAAGCCTGTTGCGCTTTTCGGGCTTTGGGATACGACAGCAATCCGCGCTCTCCTCGGACGGCTCGGCCCCTTTGATTTTCATTGGACCAAGCCTGTCACACGTCGGCGAGAGAGTTCACACGCATTGCACGTTCAC
>CALFMR010000400.1 GCA_937880585.1 uncultured Acidobacteriota bacterium | reverse complement strand
ACGACTTGCGGGTCGTTACGTACGACGATGCCGAGTGCGTCGCCGGGGGTGAAAGTGAGTCCGCCTTCGGGAAAGGACAACTCGACGTGGCGCGTCTCCTTCGTGGAACCGCGGCCGGTCAGGGCGAAATTGCCGACGACGGTGGCGGCGAGCGGATGTTGACGATCGACCACGACGGCCGCCGGCGCGACGGCAACACGACCGTCGCGACCGGCGGCGACACCCGTGGGAGACGCCGACGAGGCGAGCGTCGCGAGAACGGCGTCGGTCCAGCTCGATGCGGATGCATCGAAGTCCACGTCGCAGTCGACGCGCGCGTGCAGGCGCGTCGCGCCGAGCGCCTCGAGCCGGCGATCGAGCCGTTTGCCCGCTTCGCAGAAATGTTCGTACGACGAGTCGCCGAGCGCCAAGACGGCGTAGCGCACGTCGGACAGCCGCGGCGCTTTCGGTCCTTCGAGAAACTCGAAGAGCGAGGCGGCCGGCTGCGGCGGATCGCCGTCGCCGTGCGTGCTCGTGATGACGAGCAGGTCGCCGGCATCCTTGAGACGACGCGGCACGTACTCCGCCATGTCGACGGCCGACGCCGGCAGTCCGAGCGCGCCCGCGCGATCGGCAAGCGCGCGCGCCAGCGCCGCGCTGTTTCCGGTCTCGCTGCCGTACAGGATCGTCAGCGCGCGGACCGGCGCAGCCGTTGCGGACGCGATTCCCGGCGCGGACTCGGCGAGGACCGCCGTACGGCTGATGCCGCCGAGCGCGAAGAGATAGCCGCTGACCCAGAGCGCCTGCGACGCAGTCAGCGACGCGGCCAGCGTCTGCAGGTCATTCCACTGACGAGACGTGAGGATGTCGGGCCGGATGGTCGCGGGTGCTGAGGGCAGGTCGACGGCCTGGGTCATGCCCAACCGCCATCGCGCCGGCCACGCCCTCGATCGACCGTCATTCCAGAACGCGCGTGCATACCGTGCGATCGATCGTGGCATCGCGATTCGCCGCGGGCAAATGAATGTTCTTGCGGGATGTTCCAACTTTTTCTGCTGGATGGGCCGCGCATGGTCGGGCGTGGCCGCCAATCGGAGTACGATCGCGTCAGCGCACGTCGACTTTCGCGCGCCGCGGATCACGGCATGGACATCGATCAGGCCCGGACGTTTCTCGCCATCGTCGCGCAGGGCAGTTTTGCGTCGGCGGGCGAGCAGTTGCACCTCACCCAGACCGCGGTCAGCGCGCGAATCCGGACGCTCGAAGATCAGTTGGACGCGCGATTGTTCGTGCGCGACAAGTCGGGCGCGCGGCTGACGGCCGCCGGCGAGCGTTTCGTCCGCTACGCGACGGCGCTCGTGCGCGCGTGGGAGGAAGCGCGCCAGCAAGTGGCGCTCCCCGCCGGCCGCGACCGCTCCGTCGTCATTGGTGGGGAAGTCAGTCTCTGGCAGCCACTCTTGCCGGATTGGCTGTTGTGGATGCAACGTCATTGTCCCGACGTCGCCGTTCGCGTGGAAGTGGAGATCGCCGATCGACTCATCGAGCGCGTGCAGGAAGGGACGCTCGATCTGGCGGTCGTCTACGGCCCATCGCAGCGGCCGAACCTCGTTGTCGAGCTGTTGATGGAAGAGAAGCTCGTCATGGTGACGACCGATCCCAGCGGCCGGTGGGACGCGCCGACGTACGTGCACGTCGATTGGGGCGCCGCGTTCAACGCCAGTTGTTGGGCCGCGTTTCCGGAGTTGAGCGGACCGGGCGTCTCGACGTCGCTCGGGCCGCTGGCGCTCGAGTATCTCCAGGCGTCAGGCGGCTCGGGATATTTCCGTTCGAGCGCCGTGCAGGATCTCTTGGCGCGCGGCGGCCTCTGCCGCGTGTCCGGCGCGCCCGAGTTTTCGCACTCGATCTACGCCGTCTATCCGTCGTGCGTCGGCAACGAGACGCTCGATCGTGTACGCGACGGGCTGCGCGCGTGCCTGCCTGGCCGCGAGCCGCGCGCATAGGCCGCGGCATCGGATGCCATCCTGTCGCCGCTAGTCGCCGCGCGCGAGCCGGGAGACGAATGGCCGAGCGCCCGGCGGTAGGGGAATCGTCGAGACTTTCGCGAAGAGCTGTACCGGATCGATCGTCTCGTTCACGATCCCTTCGAGCACGCGCCCGATCGACGGCGACGCCGCCGCGCGCCGCGCCAGCAGATCGCCCACCCACGCGGTCGAGAGTACGTGTTCGGCGATCTCGTAGCCGCGGTATTTCGGCTTCAGTTCCGCGGCGATGGCGGCGGGATAGCGCTGCAGACACGCGTCGTCGCCCGTCGTCAGATACTCGAGAACGATCCGCGTGGCCACCTCGGCGCTTTCCATGGCTTTGCCGATGCCTTCGCCGGTGAACTGGAACGTCGTGCCGATGCTCTCGCCGATGCGCACGACGCGGCCCACGGTCATGGCCGACTCCTTGAGTCCGCAGCGCAGCCGCGCGCCTTTGGGTTCCGCCACGAACGCGCCGTCGGCCATCAGCGCCTTCGCGAGCGGGAACGACTCGAGGAATCGCGTGAAGTGGACGCGCAGGTTGACGCCGTCCGCCGCGCGTCGTCGGAACACGCCGACCCCGACGTTGTACTCGCCGCCCGTCAGCGGGAAGATCCAGCCGTAGCCAGGCAGGATCGCGCGATCCAGCGACAGGATGAGGCGGTCGATCTCGACCGGCGATCGGACGTAGCCGCGGATCGCGAGTCCATCAGGCCGGCCCATCGGGAGCCCGAGGCGTCCTGCCAGTACGACATCCGCGCCGGTCGCGACGAGGACGACGCGGGCCGTGAAGGGGCCGACGCGTGGCGTCGTGTGCGGGTCGTCGATCGACGTGACGGTGAGCTTTTCAAACGTGGCGCCGGCCGCGACCGCGGTCTCCACGAGAAACGCATCGAAGTCGACGCGACGAATCGTCACGAAGCGCGCGGGGATCCGCACTTCGATCCGGCTGGCGCTGAAGCCGGACGCGGCGTCGACCACTCGCCCGCGGCGGCTGACCTCGTCGAGCAGGCCGAGCCGAGCCAGCACGCGCAACGCGTCAGGCGTCAGCGCGTCGCCGCAGACTTTCTCACGTGGAAAGTCCTTCTTGTCACAGAGCAGCACCTTCGCGCCCGCGCGCGCCAGCACGATCGCCGCTGTGGCGCCGGCCGGTCCAGCACCAATGATGGCGACGTCCCACGGTTCGTTCATGATCGATGGCCGCGCGACAGGTGTCGATCGCCGCCCGGCCGCGCAGTATCGCAAAACACGATGACGCGCTTCAAGATCGAGGTCACGCGGTTGCCGACGCCGCGCCGATGCCGCGAAGCGTCCACGTCGCGACGCGCGGGCGCCGCCGCTACAATGGCAACGGCCTGAGGAGACCTCGCGCGGCGCGGGCGAGATTCGTCAGGCGATCGGACGTCGATAGGCGACGGCCTGGTATGCGCGAAGGATGGCGGGATGCCGCTTCTGCAGATTGTGACGGCCAGTGTGCGTGAGGGACGGAAGGGCGGCGCCGTGGCGGCGTGGTTCGAGGGGCGGGCGCGCGCGCACGGCGCGTTCGACATCGAGACGATCGATCTTGCCGAGGTCAACCTGCCGATGCTCGCCGAACCGGAGCATCCGCGGCTGCGCCACTATCACCACGACTACACGAAGGCCTGGAGCGCGCGCATCAGCCGCGCCGACGCGTTCGTCTTCGTCACGCCCGAGTACAACTACTCGCCGGCGCCCGCGCTCCTGAACGCGCTCGACCATCTCCTGCACGAGTGGGCGTACAAGCCGGTCGGCTTCGTGAGCTACGGCGGCGTGTCCGGCGGCACCCGGGCCGTCCAGGCGACCAAGCTCGTCGTGACGACGCTGAAGATGATGCCGCTGCCCGAGGCGGTCAGCATCCCGTTCTTCACGCGCTATCTGAATACGGAGACCGACGCTTTCGAGCCCGACGACAACCAGGCACAGGCCGCCGCGACGATGCTGACCGAACTGCGGCGGTGGTCCGACGCGTTGCGGGTCTTACGGGCGCCGGCTGGATAATCTCGAAGAAACGCACGGTACGCTGTGGTAAACTCCGCGCCTCGAACGTTAACCCTGAGGTAACCACAGCCATGCTGACCCGTCATCTTCGACGCGGAGTCGTGGGTGTTCTCGCTCTTGGTGTGTCGCTTTCGGCGGCTGGTTCGGTGTCCGGCACGGTGTCCTTCAACTCGAAGGGCCGGGCGCTGAACGTGACGCCGACGTTCGTGGCCTATGTGACGGGGCCTGACGACTTCGATGCGACGAAGACGGTTCGCCGGCTGCTGTTCTCCACGACGGATCTGTCGAAGGCGATCCAGGCGTGCGCGTCGCTCGATTGCGCCGACGATGGACTCGCCGAAGGCCTGGAGGTCGACATCGTCGACGGTCCGCGGCTGAACACGTGGTTCGTCGGCAACGATCAGCTCGTCCAGTACTCGGGGACGGCCGAGCCGGCAGCGCTCACGAAGACGGCCGACACGCCGGAGCACCTCGCTGGCTCGATCGCGATCGACGACCTCGCGTCGGGCGGCGTGAAGGCGGCGATTACGTTCGACGCGCCGCGCCTGAAGGCGTTTTCGCGCGCGCGCTGACGCGCGGCGTGCCGGACGGCGTGGCGTATGGACTTCGTCGGTAGCGCGCGTCCGCTCTCCGATGACGGTCTCGTGGCCGCCACCGAGGCTCTCGGGGCCTCGGCGCCGGCCATCTGGGCCGTGCTCAGCGTGGAAACGCACGGCTGCGGATTCCTTCCGGATCGCCGTCCGACCGTCCTCTTCGAACGTCACGTCTTTCACAAACAGACGGGCGGCCGGTTCGACGCGTCGCATCCGGCGATCAGCGCGTCGAGTCCGGGCGGCTATCTCGGCGGTGCGAACGAATACACGCGGCTCGGCGAGGCGCTCGCGCTCGACGCGCATGCCGCGCTCAGCAGCGCGTCGTGGGGGCTCGGCCAGATCATGGGCTTCAACGCGCGCCTCACCGGCTTCAAGACGGCCGAAGCCATGGTCTCGGCCATGATCGACAGCGAGGACGCGCAACTCGAGGCGATGGCCCGCTTCCTTCAAGCGCGCCATCTCGATCGGCCACTCGCGCGCCGCAGTTGGGCCGAGTTCGCACGCGGCTACAACGGTCCGAGTTACAAGAAGAACCAGTACGACACGCGCCTCGCGGCCGCCTACGCGCAATATGCGCGCGGGCCGCGGCCGGATCTGTCGGTGCGCGCTGCGCAGCTGTTCCTGACCTTCCTCGGATACGCTCCCGGCGTCGTCGACGGCATCCTTGGCAAACGCACGCGCAGCGCGATCGTGCTGTTTCGCGAAGGGGAAGGACTGGGATCGTCCGACGGCGTCGACGAGATGCTCATCGTCTCGCTCGGAGCAGCCGCCGGCCGGCTTGGCGCCACCGTACGCGTGCCCGCCTGAGTCCGTTTCGACGCGTGCGCTGTCGTGCCGCCCGCCAGTCGCTATAGGCTAGGGCGTCATGACGCGGAAGCTGCTGGTCCTCGACGTCGCCACGCTCCATCCCGACGCCGTGCGCGCGTACATGCCGTACCTTTCGAGCCTGGCGCAGGCTGGTGCGCTGCGTGCGCTCGAGCCGAGCTTCCCCGCACTGAGCTGCTCGTCACACGCGACGATGCTGACCGGCGCGCCGCCGCGAGTACACGGCATCGTCGGCAACGGCTGGTACGAGCGCGACTACGCCAGTGTGCGGATGTGGCCGCGTTCGAACCACCTCGTCAGCGGCGAGCCGTTGTGGGAAGCCGCGCGCCGGCGTCACCCCGGCCTTCGCGCCGCCAATTTGTTCTGGCGCCAGTGCGCCGATTCGACCTGCGACACGATCGTCACCGAACGCCCGGCCTACTGGGCCAGCGGACGCAAGACGTTCGATTTCCACGCGACGCCGGCGGCGCTGCACGGGGAGCTGACGACGCGTCTTGGCCATCTGCCATTCCCGCAATTCTGGGGACCGTTGGCCGGCATCGAGTCCACTCGCTGGATTCTCCGCGCCGCCGGGCACGTGATGCAGACGCAGGCGCCCGAGTTGCTGCTCGTCTACGCGCCCTACCTCGACTACGACGCGGAACGCTATGGGACCGAGACGCCCGAATGGACGAAGGCCGCCGCGCTCATGGACGTCGAGATGCGGCCGCTCATCGACGCCGCCCGGGCGGAGGGACGCGACGTCGTCGTCGTGTCGGACTACGGATGGGCGGCCGTCGATCGGCCGATCCTGATCAATCGGGCGCTGCGGCGCGCCGGCCTGCTCGAAGTGGAGCGCCTCGCGAACGGCGAACGGCTCGAGTGCGGCCGCTCGCGCGCGTTCGCGGTCGTCGACAGCCAGATGGCGCACGTGTACGTCGCGGACCCACGGGACCTCGGCCCGGTGCGTGCGCTCATCGAAGGCCTGGACGGCGTCGCGCAGGTACTGGACCGCGAGGCTCAGGCGACGTTCGGCATCGACCACCCACGATCGGGAGATTTGATTGCGATCGCCGGGTCGACGTCCTGGTTCGCGTACCCGTACTGGCTCGCCGACGCCGACGCGCCCGACTTCCGCCACTGCATTGCGATCTTCGACAAGATTGGCTGGGATCCGACGGAGATTCTGTTCCGCGCGGGCGCGTTCGGGGGACGATTGCGGCTCGGCGCGCGCGCGCTGCAGAAGGCGCTTCGCCTTGCCGTGCCGTTCGACGTCATCGGCGGCGATCCCTCGAAGGTGCGCGCCGCCAGGCGCACGGCCGGAGGCGACGCCGGCCGCGGCCCCGTCCTCATCACGAGCTGGCCGCTCGAACAGAACACGGCGGTGCCGATGACGGCGTTGAAGAACCTTCTTCTCGAACGAATGTTTTCCGGCGAGTGACGGCGCCCTCGCGTGCGCGAAGGCGCGGGACGCGATGTTACGCCGCGTCAGGCGGCACGGGCATCGTCACGATCGAGGCCGACTTGCAGGCGTCGAACCATTCGGCGACGTCGCCGGCGCGCGTGGCCGGCACGCTGCGCGGCTCATCGAGCCGCACTTCAATCGACACGCGCGGCGGACGGCCGTTCGGCCGCGTGCCGGCTTCCGCGGCGCAGACGAAGGCAGCCGCCTCCGCCTTGGCCGCGGCAACAGCGGCCATGACGACGGAATCGGCGTCCGGTCCCCACGATTTGACGGCCATGCGCAGCGTGCCCCCGGCGAGCGCCCGATCGACCCAGGTGCCCGTCACGTCCGCGATCGGTGGACCGATGGCGGGGGTGTCCGTCGCGTGGCCTTCGATGCAGACGCGCGCGCCAGCCGTCGTGCGGATATCGAACACGTAGACGACTTCCAGCCTGCCGCGCTCGCCCCGCAGCGCGGCTTCAACGATCGCGGCCTGTTCGGCGGTGAGTGCGGCGCGGAAGAGGGCGGTGTACGGCGGCAGGCCCGCGGGCCGCACCTCGGCAATGGCGACGCGGCCGGCCGGCGTCGCGATTACGAGTGAGGCGCGGCCGATCGTAATCGGCGCGGGCGTGAGCGCGATGGGATCGGCGCTACCGGCCGCTGCCTGCGCCGCGGCGCGCACGGCGTCGAGTCGCGGCGGGTCGATGTCGAGCTCCGCGGCGGCGTGCAGCAGGCCGCCGCCAGGCATCTTGAACATCACGAGCGTCGGATGCCCGTCGGGCGCCAGCTCCGGCTGGACGCGCGGCACGACGTAATAGAGCGACGGTCGTTCGCCGCCGAGC
>CALFMR010000399.1 GCA_937880585.1 uncultured Acidobacteriota bacterium | reverse complement strand
GCGAACGACAACTGCAGCTCGCGCGCGCCGGCCGACTGCGCCGCGGCCGTCCCGAGACCGACGCCGAGCGTCGTCAGGACCGCGAGTGCCGTGCGAATCGTGCGAGAGAACATCGGATGGGATCCGTTTCCCGAGTATACCGAGTTCGACGCCGGCGGCCTCAGACCAGTTTGCCGACCCAGAGCGGCGAGTCCTTCTTGGGCAGATCGCACGACCGGCAGATCTCCGGTCCACCCGACTGCAGATGCTGGCGGCGCACGGCGCGATAGGCGGGCGAGTTCCAGATCTGCGCGATCGTCTGCGTGCGCAGGTCGCCGAGCACGTTGCGGCCGTCGAAGTCCGCGCAGCAGAGCGAGACGCGGCCGTCCCACAGCACGGTGAACGTCAGCCAGAGCCGGTAGCACGGATAGTTGACGTCGGACGTCGCGTTGAGCGTGCCGGCCCAATTGTGCAGATCGGTGATGTGAACCTTGTCGGCGACGCGGCTCCATTCCTCGATGAACGCCCGCTCGTCGGCCGAGTCGTGCTGGCGCACGAACGACAGGATGAGCCGCGGCCGCTTGCGGCCCATCTCCTGCCGCAGCCGCGCGAGCGTCCGGATGTTGCCGATGACCGTGTCGTAGTCGAGGTGGACGCGCGTCCGCTCGAAGACTTCCTTGCCGGCCGCGTCCACGCTGATGTTGATGGCGTCGAGCCCGGCCTCGATCATCGCGCGCGCGATGTCCTCGGTGATGAGCGAGCCGTTGCTGATCATCCCGACTTCCGCGATGCCGTGCGACTTCGCGTAGCGCACCTTCTCGACGAGCTGCCGATCGAGGAACGCCTCGCCGTAGTTGTGCATGCGCACATGTGTGATGCCGAGCGCCGCGCATTCGTCGACGATCTTGCGGAACAGGTCGAAGTCCATGACGCCCTGCCGGCGGTGCATCTCGTCGCGCGGGCAGAAGACGCACTTGGCGTTGCAGAGGTTCGTGCTCTCGATCTGGACGATATCGGGCAGGCGCGGCGCGCGGTCGCGGCCCGTGGCGGCAAGCAGCCGCCGGACGGGACGGGCGTTGGCCGTGAGCAGGCGCTCGGCGGCGCGTCGGACGTGTCGGGTCACGGCCACGTCCTTCGATTATGGCCGATGCGCCACGGGCACGGCCGCCCGCTCGTGGGCAATGACTCGCTCGAGGATCTCGTCGAGGCGCACCGTCGGCCGATAGCCGACGAGGCCGTGAATCTTCTCGAGGCTCGGCACGCGCCGCGGCATGTCCTCGAATCCGGCTTCATAGGCCTGGTCGTACGGGATGAGGACAATCTCCGAAGCGCTGCCGGTGAGCGTGCGCACGCGTTGGGCGAGATCGCCGATGGAGATTTCTTCGGGGTTGCCGATGTTGAACACCTCGCCGACGGCGCGCGGCTCGGCCATGAGCCGCAGGAGCCCGTCGACGACGTCGCCGACATAGGTGAACGACCGCTGCTGCCTTCCGTCGCCAAAGACGGTGATCGGATCGCCGGCGAGCGCCTGGCGGACGAACGTCGGAATGACCATGCCGTAGCGCCCGGTCTGTCGCGGACCCACGGTGTTGAAGAGCCGCACGACGATGACGGGCAGCTTGCGCTCGCGGTGATAGGCGAGCGCGAGGAACTCGTCGATCGCTTTGCTGCACGCGTACGCCCAGCGATGCTTGACGGTCGGGCCCATCACGAGATCGGCGCCCTCGACGAACGGCACGGCCGTGCTCTTGCCGTAGACCTCGGACGTCGAAAAGATGACCGTCAGGATGCCCTTGCGGCTCGCGTGCCGCAGCACGGTCTCGGTGCCGTGCACGTTCGTCTCGATCGTGCGGACCGGCGCCTCGACGATGAGCTTCACGCCGACAGCGGCCGCCAGGTGAAAGACGACGTCCGCCCGGTCGATGAGATCCGCCATCACGGTCTCGTTCGTGACCGTGTCGACGACGAGCGTGAAGTCGGGCCGGCCGGCGAGATGCGCGACGTTCGTCATCGATCCGGTGGACAGATCGTCGAGGGCCGTGACGCGATGGCCGCGCGCGAGCAGCGCTTCGGCCAGATGCGATCCGACGAATCCGGCGCCCCCGGTCAGAAGGACGTTCATGAACGGCGCCGCACGCCGGCGGACTCTGAAAGACAAAGGTGCGTCATGAGATCTCGGAACGGGCCGGCGAGCCGTCGCCGGCCGTGAGCGCGAGGATGGCCTCGGCGGCGCGCGCGGCGGCGCGTCCATCGGCCTGCATCGCGAATTGCGAGGCAAATCGAGCGGCCGCAGCCATCTGAGCCGCCCGCGCCTGCCGATCATACAGGAGCGCGTCGAGCGCCTCGCCGACCGAGTCGCGATCGGCCCCGCGCATGGCGCCGGCGTCGACGAACGGCGTCAGGTTGTTGGGCAGCCCGACGACGAGCGCCGGGACGCCGAGCACGAGGCCGTCGATCGCCACCGTCGAGTTCATCGTGACGATCGCGTCGGCAGAGCCGATGAGCCGCGCCAAGTCGGCGTCCGCTCCCGCCACGGCGATGTTCGAGAGGCCGGCCGCGAGCGCGCGATAGCCGTCCGGCGTCTCGGCCGGATGCGTCTTGACCACGAGCCGGAGCGATGGGCGCGCGACCACGGCCGCGAAAAGCGACGGCAGTTCGTCCCTGATCTCGCTGAACTTCGCCGCGACGACGGCCAGCGCGCCGTCGACTGGCACGCCGAGCGTCCGGCGCAACTCGGCACGGTCATCGGTCGACTGCGCGCGTACCTGGGCGGCGAGCGCGTCGAGCGTCGGGCTGCCGGTCACCTCGATCGACGCCGCGGGTAGATGTCCGCGCCGTTCGAGATCGGCGGCCGCATAGCGATCGAAGACGAGCGTCTTCGTCGGATGCGGGAATCCTCCGGCGCCGGTCGCGTCGGGCGCGATCTCGTCGGGCTCGTGGCGGTAGTTGAGCCAGTGGCGATAGATGAAGCCGTGCTGCGCGCCAGCCGACGGCACGCCGCGCCGCCGCGCTTCGAGCACGATCGCGCGGCCCCATCCGCCGGCTTCGGCATAGGTGAGGACGACGTCCGGGCCGAGGACATCGATCGCGGCGCCGGCTTCGTCCATCGCGCGCGCCGACCATGGCCACTGCACGCGCGCCGCGTCCTCGAGCTCGCGTGCGAGCACGGGCCACAGATCGCAGCCGTCGACGACGGCGGCCTCGCGGATCGCGGCGCCGGCCGTGATCTCGCGCGCGAGCGCGTCGCGCCGATCCCATAGCGCGAACGCGTCGCGCAGTGCGGCGCGCGAGGCGAGCTGCTCGACGGGCACGACGCGAGGTCGATCACTTCCCGCGGCGACGACGGGATCCCACCAACGCCGCGCGCGGAAGTTGCGGCGCGGGCCCACGCCGACGTACGCGATCGCGTCGCCAATGCGCGCGCGGAGCGCGTCGAGGATCGGCCCCACGTACCGTTCCGCCGCCTCGTCGTCTCGGCCGGCGCGCCAGAAGGCCGTGTGGACGAACGCGGCGACGCGCGCGCCCCGGGGCACAGCGAGCTGCGGACGCGAACGGACGCGCGAGAGCGACGCGCTCCACTTGACGAGACGGCTCGTCCACCAGCGGCTGGGCGCGCGATCGGCCGCGCCGTCGAAGTCGACCGGCAGCCGCCGCGCGGCGCCGAACGCAGCGGCTGCTTCGCGCACGACGGGATCGGATGCCTGAACGACGAGCCGTGCCGGCGCATCGGCGGTGATCGCGGCATCGAGCGCCGCAATCGTGGCGATGGCCGTTTCGAGGCGCCGCATCTTGTGCAGGTAGATCTCGGTGAACCACCAGAGCGAGTCGCCGCGATACCGGAACCGCTCGCGCATCGTCTCGTCGCCGTAACGCACGAGACGCAGGCGCTTGATCCAGTCGCCGGCCGTCTGACGAACCGCCTCGCGGCGATCGGCGGTGAGCAGCGAGTCGAACGATGTCCGATGATCGTGACCGCCCGCGCCGATGCACGTGACCGCGCCGCGCATCTAGGACCGTGACTCCTGACGAACCTCGTCGAGAAGCGCGATCGCAGCGGCGGCGACCTCGTCCACGCCGATGCGGTCGAGACACTCGGGGACATGGCCGCGGCAGCGTTCGGGCGGCAGGCGCACGAGACCGCACGGACTGCAGGGCAGATCGACGCGGAGGATGCGCTCGGCCCGCGCGCGCGGGCCGTAGCGCGCCGGGTCGGACGGACCGAAGAGCGCGACGACGGGTGTGTCGACGGCGGCGGCGAGGTGCATGGGACCGGTGTCGCCGGTGACGAGGACGTCGAGCTCGGCAAGGAGTGCCGCGAGCGACGGCAGATCGAGCGCGCCGGCCGCATCGATCGTCGGATCGTCCGCGAGGCCGGCGCGGACCGCGTCGACCAGCGGCCGGTCGGCGTCCGTGCCGGTGAGGACGATCGTGCCGCCGCGCGCGCGCACGATCGCGCGCGCGGCGGCCGCGAACCGGTCGAGATGCCACTGTTTCGACGCCCGGCCGCCGCTCGCATGAATGCCGACGAGCGGCCGGCTGGCGCCGCCGACGAGCGCGCGCGCTCGCCGGACGGCGTCATCCGGCAGCACGAGCCGTGTCGTCCGTGCCGCCGGGGCCGGCCCGTCGGCCCGGCCCGCGGCGCGGGCGACCAGTCGCCGCGCGTTCACCGACACGTGGTCCGCCGGCGCGTAATCAGCCGCGTCGGTGAGGAACGCGGCACCGCCGCCCGTGCCGTAGCCGACGCGGCGCGGCGCGCCCGAGAGCCAGGCGAGGAAGTTGCTGCGGACGTCGGGCTCGAAGTTGACGACGACGTCATAGCGGCGCGCGCGCCAGGCGCGCGCCTTGGCGACGAGCGACGGCCAGGCGTCGGCCTGGCCGTCGCGCGCGAGCCAGGGCACGGTGACGACCTCGACGCGCGTGACGCCGGCGAGGCACGCGGCGCTGGGCGCATTCCCCGCGCCCACCGCCCCGTCGATCTCGGCGCTCAGCACCATCCGCCCGCTCTCCTGGTCGTTGAGGGCGAAGTGCTTGGTGGTGGAGACGATGTGGTTGGACTGGATGCCCCGGATCGCGGCGCCCGCCAGGGTCCCGGCCAGCAGCGGGTCCTCGCCGAGGTATTCGAAGTTCCGCCCGTTGCGCGGGTCGCGCAGCAGGTTGACGCCACCGGCCAGCAATACGTTGAACCCCTTCTGCCGCGCCTCCTTGCCGATCATCGCCCCGCTGTCGAAAGCGGTCTTGGCGTCCCAGGTGGCCGCCAGCGCCAGCCCGGAAGGCAGGGCCGTGGCGTCGTCCTTGTCGCCCCGCCGGGCGTTGGCCACGCCAAGGCTGGCGTCGCTTTCGGTGAGGGCCGGAATCCCCAGCCGCGGCAGGCCCGCCACATAGCCCGCCGAGATCTGCACCCCCGGCGGCCGCTTGGGCATGAAACCGGGGAAGTCGCCGTGCAGCAGGGCGATCTGCTCGTCCAGCGTCATCTGGGCCATCACCAGGTCGGCTCGCCGGTCGGGGCTGAGCTTGGCGTTCATCCAGGCCTGCGCGGGTTGCGCGGCCGTCGCCAGCCCGGGCAACGCCAGCGACAGGGCCGCCGCGCAGGCCCCAGCCTTCAATCCGCCCCGCATCGCCCGCCCTCCGCATCCCCAATGGGACGAGTCCTAGCCCAAGCCCGCGCCCGCCACCAACACATCGCGGCACGAGGCTTGCGGCGCAGGCGCGACCGTGGGCACCCTGACGTCAATAGGAATCGGGGAGGACTCCATGCGTAGCGTGATCCTGGCCGCCGGCCTCGTCGCCGTTCTCGGCCTTTCAGCTTGTGACTCATCCAAAACCGCCGCGGTGGCCGCCGCGCCGCCGCCGCCCAAGGACACGGCCCGTTCGCAACAGATGTATGCGGGCCAGGAGTTGATCTCGAAGATCGACACCGCGACGATCAAGGTCGGCAAACCCGGCACGCTGGAGGTCGATGTCACCGGCGAGGTCGGCATGCCCGGCTACACCAATGCCGCCCTCCTGCCGCGGATCAACGCCGGCGCGCCGCAGGACGGCGTCTACGAGGTGGATGTGGTGGCCGACAAGCCGGCGACCCCGGGCGCGGCCGCCACCACGCCGATCACCATCAAGAACGGCTGGCCGGGCTATCCGGCCGATCACCTGAAGGGCGTGAAATTCATCGCCAAGACCAACTCGGTGGTGGCGATGCTGCCGACGGGTTAGGGCGAGCCATTCCGGCGCTTCGCGGCTGTCGTTCGCGCTGCTAGTGTCCCGATCCCGAAGTTCGCAAGCGTTTGTGGCGGGCTCGGGCGAACTTCGGAATCGATGAGGACACTGGCAAGTGTATGTTTCTAGTGTGCTTCTTGGATTTGAAGTTCGCTCCGAGCCTGATCTAGTAAGCAGGCGAATTTCAAATCCAGCACACTAGGCTCGCGCTCGCTCGCGCCTGTTCGGCTGTGAAGGGCGAGGGGGACTTGGTGGCGTCGGACGCCTTCACCGCGTCGGAACAGAAGTTGGCGGCGGCGCACCAGGCGCTGCGCCATACGCGCGGCCTGCAACTCGACTTTCAGGCCGCGCCGCCGCCGCCGGAGCCACCGGCCTGGCTCGACGGCTTCCTGCGTTTTCTGGCGGGTCTCGCGCCGGTCATGAAGTTCCTGTTCTGGGGCGGCGTGGTCCTGGCGGTGGCGTTGATCGCCTGGTTCGTGGTCCGCGAGATCGTGGAAACCCGCTTCCGCAAGGTCCGCGCGCCGGCGCCGCCCGCCGACTGGCGGCCGGACCGCGAACAGGCCCGCGCCCTGCTGGAGGAAGCCGACGCCCTGGCGGCCGGCGGCCGTTTCGGCGAGGCCGTCCACATCCTGCTGTTCCGCAGCATCGACGACCTCGCCGGCCGTCGGCCCGGCCTGGTGCGGCCCGCCCTCACCAGCCGCGACATCGCCGGCCTCGACCAGATGCCGGCGTCGGCCCGCACCGCCTTCGCGCGCATCGCCGAACGGGTGGAGCGCAGCTTCTTCGGCGGGCGTCCGGCGGATCAGCAGGACTTCGTCCACGCCCGCAGCGACTACGAGGCCTTCGCCTTCTCGGAGGGCTGGTCTTGAGCGCCGCGGACTCCGCGGCCAATCCGGCCCCAGCCTTCCGCCGCGCACCATCCTCGCGCTGGTGGTCGTGGGCCTGGTGTCCTTCGCCGGGCTGGCCGTGCTGGCCGCCTATGCGCCGGAGCTGCGCGGCGCGACCGACCCCGGGGCGCATGCGCTCTCGTCCTCGGCCGTGGGCTTCAAGGGCGCCACCGTCATGTTGCGGGCCGAGGGCGTGCCCCTGGTGGTCAGCCGCACCGAGCCTCGCGGCCGGCCTGGAGGCGAAATCGTCACGGTGCTGACGCCGCCCTTCGTCGCGGACCTCAGGCCCTTTGCCCAGTACGCCAACCTGCTGATTGTGCTGCCGGTGTTGCTGGCTCTGCCGCCACGGCTGCGGA
>CALFMR010000398.1 GCA_937880585.1 uncultured Acidobacteriota bacterium | reverse complement strand
CCCCACTACGTGGTCGTCGTCGGTCTCACCGCCGATCGCGTGATCGTCGACGACCCGGCACGCGCGCCGCGACGGACCATGACCCGCGCCGCGTTCGATCGCGCCTGGCGGCGCACGAGCCGATGGATGCTCGTCGTGCTGCCGCCGGCGACGACCGCCACCGCGCGCGCCGACGAGTCCATCTCCACGTCACCAGAACACCCCTCGTCAGCAGCGCCGGCGTCGATGACCGAGGCGGCGCCCGCAAGCGTCGAACAGCCTGGCGGCACAGCGGCCTGCCGTGCGGACGTCGATCGCGGCGTCGCACTCGCGCACGCGGGACGAGGCGACGCGGCGGATCGCGTGCTGCGCGCGGCCATTGCGGCGTGTCCCAACTACGGTCCCGCCTGGGGCGAGCTCGCGGGCCTGCGCTTCGTGCAGCGTCGTTACGACGACGCGGCTCGCCTGGCCGACGGGGCGGTTCAACGCGCGCCGGCTGACGCGAACGCGTGGCACGTGCTCGCCACGAGCCGATATCTCCAAGGCGACCTCGTGCGCGCGCTCGAGGCATGGAACCGCGTCGGCGAGCCACGTACGGGCGATGTCGGCATTCAGGGCACGACACGCACCGATCAGCCCGTTTTCCTCGACGCCATCGGTCTCACCCCCTCACGTGTGCTCACGGCCGACGCGTTCACGCGCGGTCTGCGACGTCTGCGCGACGTGCCCAGCGTCTCGACCGCGACGCTTCGCTACCAACCGAGCCAGGGAACTGCCGACGTCACGGCGTCGATCATCGAACGCCCGATCCTGCCGTCGTTCCCCATCGGCTGGGGCGCGGTCGGCGTGCGTGCGCTGTTCATGAAAGAGATCAAGGTCGACGTCGCCTCTCTCGCACGACAGGGCGACCTGTGGACGCCGTCGTTCCGCTGGGCCCCGAACCATCCGCGTGTCCTGTTCCATTTCGCACTCGCGGCGCCGGGCGCCGTGCCAGGTAACGTCGCGGCCGATCTGTTCTGGGAACGACAGTCCTATCGCGCACCGGGCGACGAGCAGCCGCCACGGCGTGAAGACCAGCGGCACGGCGGCGCGAGCTGGTCCGACTGGGCAACCGGCTGGCTGCGGTGGCAGGTCGGCGCGGGCGTCGATGGATTCGAGACGACGGATTACGTCTCGGTGAACGGCAATCTCGAGCTGCGCGGCTGGCGCGATCGACTCGCGGCCACGGCGGCCTGGCAACGCTCGAGCGCGGTCGGTCCGGCCGACGGTTTTTCCACCGGCGAAATCACGATCAGCGCGCGGTCGACGGCCGCCGCGCGCGCGCCCGTCTGGCTGGGACACACGGCCGTCGACCTTGCGAGTCGCGCGGCCCCGCTCGCGTTCTGGCCGGTGGCGGGCTCGAGCAATACACGCGGCGCGCTGCTTCGCGCCCATCCGCTCTTCGACGACGGCGTCATCGTCAGTCCGGTGTTCGGCCGTCGCCTCTGGTCCGCGACCGCGGAATATCAGCGGCCCGTCTACGCGAGACGCGAAGGCAGCGTCAGTGCGGCGGGGTTCGTCGATGTGGCGCGCGCGTGGGACGAGCTGCCGGGCGAGCCGGATCATCCGGTGGCGGTCGATGTCGGCGCCGGCGTACGCCTGCACGGATCCGAGGCGCAGACCCTGGCGCACCTCTCTGTCGCGCTGGCCCGCGATCTGAACATCATCCCGGTGCTCAACAAGATCGACCTGCCCTCGGCGCAGCCGGAGAAGTACGCCGAAGAACTTGCGCACATCATCGGCTGCTCGCCCGACGACGTGCTTCGCGTGAGCGCGAAGACCGGCGATGGCGTGAAGGAGCTGATCGACCACGTCGTCCGTACGGTGCCTTCGCCTGTCGGTGACGCCGGCGCCGCGCCGCGGGCACTGATCTTCGACTCGGTCTACGACATCTACCGCGGCGTGGTCACCTATGTGCGGGTTGTCGACGGCTACCTGTCGAGTCGTGAACGTATCAAGATGCTCTCGACCGGCACGACGCACGAACTACTCGAGGTCGGCGTGATCTCGCCCGACCCACTGCCCACGGAGGGCCTCGGCGTCGGCGAGGTCGGCTATCTGATCACCGGCGTCAAGGATGTTCGGCAGTCGCGGGTCGGCGACACCGTTACCGCACTAAACCATGCCGCGTCGCAGCCACTTGCCGAGTACACCTTGCCAAAACCAATGGTCTATTCCGGCCTATATCCGATCGACGGCAGCGAATACCCTCTCTTGCGCGACGCCCTCGACCGGCTCCAGCTCAACGACGCTGCACTCGCTTATGAGCCGGAGACAAGCGCCGCGCTGGGCTTCGGTTTTCGCTGTGGCTTCTTGGGTTTGCTGCACCTGGAGATCGTGCGCGAACGCCTCGAAC
>CALFMR010000397.1 GCA_937880585.1 uncultured Acidobacteriota bacterium | reverse complement strand
ACGGCATGACCCGCGTCCGCGGCTTCACCCAGGACGACGCCCACCTCTTCTGCACGCCGGAACAGGTTGCGACCGAGGTGCTGGGCTGTCTTTCGCTCGTGAAGACCGTTCTGACCACGCTCGGCATGTCTGACTACCGGGTTCGCGTCGGACTGCGTGACCCCGACGGCAAGAAATTCGCCGGCGATCCGGAGAAATGGGATCTCGCCGAAGCGGCGTGCCGCGAGGCCGCGAAAACGCTCGGGGTTCCGTTCACCGAGGAACCCGGCGAGGCCGCATTCTACGGTCCCAAGATCGATTTCGTCATCAAGGATGTGATCGGCCGCGAATGGCAGCTCGGCACGGTGCAGGTGGACTACGTCCTGCCCGTGCGCTTCGACCTCAGCTACATCGGCGCGGACAACCAGCCACACCGCCCGGTGATGATCCACCGCGCGCCCTTCGGCTCGATGGAGCGCTTCTGCGGCGTGCTCATCGAGCATTTCGCCGGTGACTTTCCCGCCTGGCTGGCGCCGGAACAGGTGCGCCTCGTGCCGATCAGCGAGAAGCAACTCGACTACGGCCGTGACCTTCTCGCGCAACTCAAGGCGGCCGGCGCGCGCGCCTCCCTCGACGAGCACAACGACAAGCTCGGCGCCAAGATCCGCCGGGCCGAGCTGGAGAAGATTCCGTACACGCTCGTGCTCGGCGCCAAGGAGGCCGAGGCCCGGAGCGTTTCCGTCCGCAGCCGCGCCCGCGGCGACGAGGGCGTGCAGCCGTTCGCGCAGTATCTGGAACGGTTGAAAACAGAGATCTCGACTCGCGCGCTGCCCGCCAAGAAGCCGGCCTGAGCCGGCCGCACTTCTCGCGTTCGCATCCACGCCGGGGATTTTCCCCGGCGTCTTTATTTCGGACGCGTGCACCTTCGATCCTTTCCGCCGCGTCTCTAGCCGCCCCGCGGCCGGCCTGTTTAATTTCTTGCCTTGCGCACCGCCTTCCCAAAACTAGGACACGTGTCCCAATATGCGCACCCCCGCGCGGACACGTGACCCCGAGGATTTACCCATGAACCCAAGCAAAAACCCACTGCCCTCCCGGCTGCTGCTTCTGTCCGCAGCCGCGCTGCTGCTCGCCAGTCCGTTTGCCTACGCGCAACAGGCGGCCGCATCCGCGACCGATGCCGCCGCCCTGGCGAAATACGACAAGAACCGGAACGGCCGCCTCGACTCCGACGAGATCGCCGCGATGCAGGCCGACCAGGCCAAGCAGGTACCGGTCACGACCGGCGCCGCCAAGCCGCAGGGAGAAACGGTCGAGCTGTCCCCGTTCGAGGTCGTCTCCCAGACCAACGGTTACTACTCCTCGAACACGATGTCCGGCACGCGCTTCAACGCGAAGCTGGATGACATGGCTTCCTCGATCACGGTCGTGGGCAAGCAGCAGATGTCGGACTTCGCGATGCTCGATATCAATGACATCTTCCTCTACACCGCGGGCACCGAAGGCACCGGCACCTACACCGACTACACCCTCGACCGCAACGGCAGCCTCTCCGACAACGTCCAGATCAACCCGACGCAGGCGAATCGCGTGCGCGGCCTCGCTCCGGCCAACATCTCCCTCGGCAACATCGAGACGATGGGCCGCGTTCCGCTCGATCCGATCGCGGTCGACGCGGTTGAAATCAGCCGCGGACCGAACGCCAATGTCTTCGGCCTCGGCAACCCGTCCGGCACCGTCAACCAGGTCCCGGCCTCGGCCAACCTGACGGACAGCCGCACCCGCACCGAGCTGCGTGGCGACAGTTTCGACGGCTACCGCGCCAGCCTCGACATCAACCGTCCGCTCATCGCCGGCAAGCTGGCGATCCGCGGCAGCGCCGTCTTCCAGCACGATGGTTTCCAGCGCGAGCCCTCCGGCGTCGATACCGAGCGCTACAACGGCATGATCAAGTACCAGCCGTTCCGGAACACCACGATCAGCGCCTCGCTGATGTACTACCACTCCTACGGCAACCGCCCGAATGCCCTGCCGCCCCGTGACAACCTCTCCTACTGGAACGCCAGCGGCCGTCCCACCTGGGATCCGATCACGCAGCAGATCCACATCAACGGCGCCACGGTCGCGACCGTGACCGCGGCCACCTACAACGGCCCGGATTACTTCTCGGTCGCCTACCTCGGCAACGACCACAGCCAGATGTTCATCGATCGGAACGGTCTGTCCTACTGGTCCGCCGCCCGCGGCACCACCAGCACCGCCGGCCCGACCCAGGCCACCCTGCAGGCCGCCCGCTTCGTGCAGCCGACCGCCGCCGCCGGCGCCGTCTTCTCGGGCACCGCGCCGCGTCCGTTCTCGCAGCCGCTTTTCAACACCACGCCCACGATCAGCAACAAGAGCATCTACGACTGGTCCTCGATCAATCTCTCGGCGCCCAACTACTTCGCCGACCGCACGACCACGTCGAACATCCAGCTCGACCAGATGATCATCAACACGCCGAACCAGACCCTCGCGGCCCAGGTCGGCTTCATGCGCGAGGACTCCGCCCGCTGGACCCGCAACCTCATCGGCATCGCGAACGACAACGGTCAGTCCGGCCAGCTCACGGTCGACGTCAACGAGCGCCTGCTCGACGGCACGCCGAATCCGTTCTTCCTCCGGCCCTACCTGAGCGTGGACAAGCCCCGCCTGGCTTCGCAGCCGGCCCGCTGGGACACGACCCGCGCCCAGCTCGCCTACCGCCTCGATCTGACCACGAGCGAGAACAAGTTCCTCAAGCAGCTCGGCTGGTTCCAGCTCACCGGTTACGACGAGTACAAGTACCGCGTGAACCGCCAGTACTCCTACCGCGAGGCCATGTCCTCCAACGTCTCCTGGATTCCCGCCGGCACCTACCGCGGCTTCCAGTCGGGCCCGACCGGCACTCCCACCGTGATCAACCTGACCCAGGGTCTCTATCGCTACTACGTCGGTGACGCGAGCGGCCAGAACGTCGATTACGCTCCGGGTGACTTCAAGTACGGCAACTATCCCTTCGTCTGGGGCAACGCCGCCACCGGTGCGATGGTGAAGGAGAACATCGCCCTCTCCGCGGTCGGCGCGGACAAGACCGGCGGCACCTTCAACAGCAAGGTCTCCATCAAGACCCTCGGCGCCGTCATCCAGAATCACCTCATCGGTGATCGGCTGGTGACGACCTTCGGCATTCGCCATGACGCCACCTACACGAAGTTCGGCAACCCCGGCACGCCCACCAACGCCTTCCTCAATCCGGACGGCGTGACGTTCAACACGGCGATCACCGACGGCTGGGCCAGCGGCGATTACTTCCGCAACGGCGGCCAGACCACCAACGTGCAGTTCGTCGCGCGTCCCTTCTCCGACACGCCCGTGACCAGCGCGCTCGCGCGCAGCAACGACGGCGGCCGGTTCCTCGGCGAGGTGCTCGGCAACCTCTCGGTGAACTACAACCGCTCGCACAGCTTCCTGCCCGTCAATCCGGCGCAGGACCTGTTCAAGAACCCGCTCCCCAATCCGACCGGCAGCGACAAGAGCTGGGGCCTCGGACTGAACCTGTTCGGCGGCAAGCTGGGCATCGACTCCAGCCACTTCGACGACTACCAGCGTGACGCGCAGACCAGCGACATGAGCACAATGGCCGGCCGCGTGCTCCGCGTCGACTTCCAGACCACGGGTGCGGGCAATCCCACGCCGTTCCTCAACCTGCACGACAACGCCACGCACTGGGTTCAGACCACGAACCCGACCTGGACGACCGACCAGGTCGCGAGCGAGGTGCAGCGCATCACGGGTCTCAGCGCGGCGGACACGGCCTACTACACCAACGCCACGCCGCCGATCGGCGCGACCACGGACGTCCACTCCGTCGGCACAGAGTTGGAGGTCAACTTCAACCCGAACCGCTACTGGACGCTCGTCGCCTCGGTCACCGACACGCGCGCCTCGAACGTCAACGTCTCCTCGGCCCTCGTGAACTGGATCAACAAGCGCCTGCCGATCTGGACGACGCTCGTCGATCCGACGATCACCGACGCCAACGCCGCCGCCGAAGGCAATCCGGGCAAGCTCTGGTGGATGCACCGCTATTCGACCGCGCCGGTCGCGGGCGCCGCCGCCTCGTTCTCGACGAGCGCGCAGACCGCGCAGGAAAACTACATCGCGTTCGTCAGCGCGCCCTTCGGCATCATCAAGGCCCAGGAAGGCAAGGCCAGTCCCCAGACTCGCCGCTACGCCTTCAAGGCCAGCACGAGCTACCAGCTCGCCGGGATCACCGACAACAAGATCCTCAAGCAGGTCGGCGTCGGTGGCGCGCTGCGCTGGGAAGACAAGGGCGCGATCGGCTACTACGGCGTGCAGTCCCTGCCGGCCACGATCACCGACTTCGATCCGAACCGTCCGATCTACGACAAGGCTCACACCTACGTGGACATGTTCGTCAGCTACAAGACGAAGCTCTGGAGGGACAAGGTCGTCGCGACGTTCAAGCTCAACGTGCGCAACCTCGGTGAAAACGGACGACTGCAGCCGGTGGGCGTGTTCCCCGACGGAACGGTGCACACCTACCGCATCATCGATCCGCAGCAGTTCATCCTGACCGCCGGCTTCGATCTCTGATCGACCTCCGACGCTAGATTTCAAGGGGCGGGCTTCACAGCCCGCCCCTTTTTTGCATCCTGCATTCGCCGATGAAAGGCTCGCCCCGCCCCGCCCCCCGCTCCGCGCCGACACCGGCCTCGTCCGCTCCGCGCGCCGCGTGGAGTCTGCCGCCGACGGTGATTTATTTCCTGCTGCTGGGTACGGCGATCGTCGTCTATTTCCCGGCGCTCGGCGGACAGTTCCTGTGGGACGATTCCGGCCACGTCACCCGTGCCGATTTGCAATCCTGGGCCGGACTCGGCCGCATCTGGTTCGAGTTCGGCGCCACGCAGCAATATTATCCGGTGGTCCACTCCGCCTTCTGGCTGGAGCACTTGCTCTGGGGGGACGCGGTGATGCCCTATCACCTGCTGAACGTGGCGTTGCACGCGGGCGTCGCTTTTCTTTTCGGCCTCACACTCCGCCGCCTCGCGCTGCCGGGCGCCTGGCTGGCCGCGGCGCTGTTCCTGCTTCATCCGGTCTGCGTCGAATCGGTCGCCTGGATCTCCGAGCAGAAGAACACGCTGTCCGCCGTATTCTACCTCGGCGCCGCTCTCGCCTACCTGCGTTTCGACCGTGATCGCCGGCCGGCGCAGTATGCCCTGGCCACCGGACTCTTCCTGCTCGCGCTCCTCACCAAGACCGTGACCGCGAGCCTGCCCGCCGCACTGCTCGTGGTCTTCTGGTGGAAGAAGGGAAAACCCGACTGGCGCCGCGACGTTCTGCCGCT
>CALFMR010000396.1 GCA_937880585.1 uncultured Acidobacteriota bacterium | reverse complement strand
GTCCTCGCCCGCCGCGTCGATCACCGCCAGTTCATCAGGCGTACACGCACGCGCCGCGAGGTCGCGGCCGATCGATGCGCGCCGGCGATCTTCGACGTCGACGCCCACGTCGTGGCCGCGCGCGATGGCGCAGACGACGAGGCCGCCGCTGTGGGCGAGATTGAACGAGAGCGGTGGCGTGCCGATATCGTCCGCGACTTCGGGGCGGCCGCGCGAGCTCTCCGCCCACGTCCACGCGGTCGGCTCCACGCCCAGCGCGCGACCCACGAGTGCGCGCGCCATCACGCGGCCGAGCAGGAACATGTCGCGATCGAGATCGCGCCGGTATCGATCGAAGCGCGTGCGTTCGGCGGGTGAGAGCCAGGTGAGCGCACGCGCGCGGTCGGCGTCCGACGTCCAGAGGCCGACGGCCGACGCGTGCCACACGCGCACGATGCCGGTCGTCAGCGATGACGGATCGGCGGGCATTGCGATAGTATGACCCACTCACATTTTCCGCATGGCACTCGCATATCTGTTTCCTGGCCAAGGCTCGCAAGTGAAGGGCATGGGCGCCGATCTGTTCGATCGCTTTCCGGATTGGACGTCGACCGCCGATACGACGCTCGGCTATTCGATCCGCCAGTTGTGTCTCGAAGATCCGCGAGGCGAACTCGGACAGACCGCGTTCACGCAGCCGGCGCTGTACGTCGTCGGCGCGATGACGCATCGTGCGCGCGTCGAGGATGGCGGACCGGCGCCCGCGTTTCTGGCCGGCCACAGCCTTGGCGAGTACTGCGCGCTCTTCGCCGCGGGCGTGTTCGATTTCGAGACGGGACTTCGGCTCGTCAAGCGCCGCGGCGAGTTGATGAGCCAGATGAGCGGCGGCGGGATGGCGGCCGTCATCGGCCTCGCGCCCGCGCGCATCCGCGAGATCCTCGAATCGAGCGACGCGGGCGGCCGCGTGGACGTCGCGAACTTCAACGCGCCGGACCAGACCGTCCTGGCGGGTCCGACGTCGGACCTGACCGCCGTTCGGCCCGCGCTCGAATCGGCGGGCGCGCGCGCGGTCATCCCGCTCAGGGTCAGCGCGCCATTTCATTCACGCTACATGGCCGAGGCGATGTCGGCGTTCGGTGCCGCGCTGGATGGCGTCACCTTCGCGCCACCGGCGGTGCCCGTCATGGCGAACGTCACGGCCCGGCCCTATCCGTCCGACCCGACGGCCATGCGCGACACGCTCGCGCGGCAGATCGGATCGTCCGTCCAGTGGCTCGACTCGATGCGCTATCTCATCGACCAGGGCGTGACGGAGATCGAAGAACTGGGGCCGGGGACGGTGCTGAAAAAGCTGTTCGCGCGGATTCAGAAGGACTGAGGGGAGTCATCTTTTTTGATCACACCCGGCTTGGCACTGTCTGTGTCGCTGTCCTTCGCGATCTTCGCGACTTCGCGTGAGGCCCATTCGTCGCGCCGCAGGCGCCTCGTCAACTTCTGGCTTCTGGCTTCCAACTTTTGACCTGATCCGCGCCCGTCAGCTCGGCGTCATGCGGCGCCGGACGTTCAGCGGGCGCCAGCTCGTCGACTGGTGCCTCCGCGTCGACGAGTCCGAGCGCCTCGCGATACAGCCGATCGACTCGCGCGTGGAGCGCCGCGGCGCGTGCGTCGTCGAGGCCGTAGGTGGAGAGCCAGAGGCTCGCGGTCGAGCCACGCGACTCGGGCTCGACTTCGACGAACATGATCGCCTTGCCGAACTCGGTCACCGTCAATCCAATCTGAAACGACTCGCGGCTGCGCATGGCGACGAAGCCGGTGAGCGTCTCGCCGTCGGCCGTGATGGTCGTGTACGGATCGCCCGGTGCGAGACGGGCGAGCGAGTCCCCGATCGAGAGGCCGGCCGGTCCGACGAGCAGGCGGAAGACGTCCGGACGAGCGAGCGGCACGGACTCGCGCCATGTCATCACGCGCCGCGCGTGACCGCGATGCCGTTCGAGATACCACTTCAGGTGCTTGAGGAAATAGCCCCACTCGCCGCGCATCAACGCGAGCTCGTCGTCCCAGTCCGCGCTGACGCCGAAGCCGGACTGCACGACGCGCACGGCGCTGCAGCCGAGCCGGGGCTCGAGGAACAGGTCCACGACGAATTCGCCGGTATCGTGGCCTTCGCGCCACTGCAGCCGCCGCCCCGGCTGCCAGACCGTGATGGGCGCCCGACCCGAGTCCTCACCCCACGACAGCCACACCGAACCGCCGGCGCCCGGCTCGACGCGCGCGTCGATCGACAGCCAGCGCGTCAGCTCGGTGGCATCGGTGAGCGCGTGCCAGATGTCGTCAATCGAGGCGTCGATGAAGACGAGGCGGGACAGGGAGCGCGTCATGCGGGAGAATCGGTCGACCGGGATCGGACGGCGCACCGGCGCCGCAGTGTCGGATGAGTGTATCGCCGCGCGCGCGCGGACGCATCTCTGACGCGGCCGTCGCGCCGGGCGTGTAGAAACGCACGGCGCGGTGTAGAACTGACGCAGTGTCGATCCACGGTCAGCGGAGCGGCGTTACGTCCCAAAGGCACTACGCCGGCCAGCGAGCTGGCACGCACCGTGCTAAGTAAGGCGGCGACGATCGGCGATCGGCCGCATCCCCAGCGGTTTGCCGAGTGCGCGCGCGGCCCAGCCGGCACGCGCGCCGCCTTCAAGTTTGATCTCGGTGCCTGGCGCCGCGGTTCCATCCCGCACGGCGGACAGGTTCGAGGCGGCAGGAGCGCGGACGTCTACGCCCGGGAGGGGGCGTAGGCGGCCGCCTCTTGTCGCTTTTTTCTGTACGGCCGTTTGCGAGCCGACCGGCATCCTCACGGTCTTCGTCGAAGCCCCGCGTGAAACTGAAGAGACGCGCCCGCCGTTTCCACGCGTGTGGTACCGGTTCCATGTTACGATGCCGCCCTCGTACCGCCATTCCATCCGACGGAGGCGTTGCGGTGGCGCGCGCGGGTCGCGCTACGGCTCCAGGCGACCAGTCCGTCGTGACAAGGAGAGCCTCGTGACGCGACGGATCTGGATCTGGATGTTGGCGCTGCTGCTCCTGCCGGCCGCGGCGCGTGCCGAAAACGGCCGCGACGCCTGGCTGCGCTATGCGGCCCTCGACGCCCCGGCGCTCACGCGCGCCCGAATGGCCGTGCCCGCGACGCTCGTCGTCCTGGGGCACGCGCCGGTCATCGAGAGCGCCCGCGCCGAGCTGACGCGCGGTCTCGCGAGCATGCTCGGACGTCCCGTCAACTCCGCCGATTCGCCCGAAAATACCGACGCGGTCGTCGTGGGGACGGTCGCCGACGTTCGGCAGGCCCTGCCCGGCGTCACGCTCGCGCCCAACGACGACACGGCGGACGGCTACTGGCTGCAGTCGGCCGAGGCTCGCGGTCATCGTTATCTCGTCGTCGCGGGATCGACCGCCCGCGGCACGCTCTACGGCGCCTTCGCACTTTTGCGCACGATGGCCACGGGCGCGCCGCTCGCCACTCTCCACGAGCATCAGGCGCCCTACGCGCGGCTTCGCTGGATCAATCAGTGGGACAACCTGAACGGGACGA
Source organism: uncultured Acidobacteriota bacterium (assembly GCA_937880585.1). Classification (GTDB taxonomy): domain Bacteria; phylum Acidobacteriota; class Vicinamibacteria; order Vicinamibacterales; family SCN-69-37; genus CALFMR01. The sequence continues at coordinate 5,807 of CALFMR010000396.1, read as the reverse complement.
TTGAGCGCGGTTACGGCGGCCGGTCGATCTTCTGGGACAACGGACACGTGCGCGCGGATCTCACACGCGTGGGCGAGTACGGACGTCTGCTCGCCTCGCTCGGCATCAACGCGGTGTCGGTGAACAACGTCAACGCCGACCCGCGGCTGCTGTCGACGGACTACGTCCCCGAGATCGCGCGCATCGCCGACGCGCTCCGGCCCTGGGGCGTCGCGGTGGCCATCTCCATCGACTTCGGCAGTCCGCAGTCGGTGGGACATCTTCCTACTTACGATCCGCTCGACCCGACGGTGGTCGCCTGGTGGCGCGCGCGCGCGGACGCGCTCTACGCCGCCATTCCCGACTTCGCGGGCTTCGTGCTCAAGGCCGACTCCGAAGGCCGCGTCGGGCCGTCGACCTACGGCCGCACGCACGCCGACGCGGCCAACGTCGTCGCACGCGCGCTCGCGCCGCACGGCGGCATCATTTTCTATCGCGGGTTCGTCTACGACCATCACATGGACTGGCAGAACCTGAAGAACGATCGGGCGCGCGCGGCCTACGACAATTTCCATCCGCTCGACGGGAAGTTCGACGACAACGTCGTCATCCAGATCAAGAACGGCCCGATCGACTTCCAAGTGCGCGAGCCGGCTTCGCCGCTCTTCGGCGGTCTCGCGCACACGAACGAAGCCATCGAGCTGCAGGTCACGCAGGAATACATGGGCCAGGCGCGGCACACCGTCTTCCTGCCGCCCATGTGGAAGGCGACGCTCGACTTCGATACGAAAGTGCAGCCGTCGGGCGCAACCGTGAAGGCCATCGTCGCGGGCCGCACGTTCGACCGGCCGACGGGCGGCTTCGTCGGCGTGGCGAACGTCGGGCTCGACGACAACTGGCTGCGCAACAATCTGTCGCAGGCCAACCTGTACGGATTCGGCCGGCTCGCATGGGATCCGAATCTGTCGTCCGAGCAAATCGTCGACGAATGGACGAAGCAGACGTTCGGGTCGGATCCGGATGTCGTCCGCACCGTCGAGCACATCCAGCTCACGTCGTGGCGCACCTATGAGAACTACACGGGCCCGCTCGGCCTGCAGACGCTCACCGCGATCACCGGCGACCACTACGGCGTGGCCGTCGAGGCGTCCGAGCGGAACGGCTGGGGCCAGTGGCACCGCGCCGATCACGACGGCGTCGGCATGGATCGCACGGTCGCGACCGGGACCGGCTACATCGGTCAGTACGCAGCGCCCATCGCCGCGATGTACGAGTCGCTCGACACGTGCCCGGACGACCTCGTCCTCTTCATGCACCACGTGCCGTACACCTACAAGCTGCACTCGGGCGAGACGGTCATTCAGTACTTGTACGACTCGCACTACACCGGCGCCGATGCCGTGGCCGACTACGTGCGTCAGTGGAAGGCGCTGAAGGGAAAAGTCGACGCGGATCGCTACGACGCGATCCTGGCGCAGCTCGAATATCAGGCGGGGCAGGCGATCGTGTGGCGTGACGCCGTGACACGCTGGTTCAACCGTGAGTCCGGCATCGCCGATGCCAAGGGGCGCGTCGGCACGTATCCGGGCCGGCTCGAAGCGGAAGCCGCGACGCTCACCGGCTACGTCGCCATCCCGGTGACGCCGTGGGAAGGCGCGTCGGGCGAGGGCGCCAACGAAGCCATCGAGTGTCGGACCGCGTCGTGCACGGCCGCGTTCCACTACGACGGCCCGGCCGGCCGCCGCGATCTGGTCGTGCAGTACTTCGACGCGAACAGCGGCGCCGCGCACTTCACCGTGCGCGTCGGCTCGGACGTCGTCGACCAGTGGACAGCTACCGACGACGTGCCGTCGGCGCGCGTCGGGTCGTCATCGTCGGCGCGACGCATCATCCGGAACGTGAATCTCAGTGCGGGCGCGACGATTACGGTCGAAGGTGCCCCCGACGCTCGTGAGACGGCCGCGCTCGATTACATCGAGATCCACCCGACCGGCGAATTGCCGTAGGCAGGCAGCGCCGAAGGCGCCCCGTTCGTTCGCAGTGCGCACTGCGAACTGCGAGCTCGAAGTTGCTCTATCGCTGCACGCGTCCGGACGCGTCGCCGGCGGCCAGCGCCGTGACTTCGGCGAGCGTGATGCGGTTGAAGTCGCCGGGAATCGAGTGCTTCAGGCAACTCGATGCCGTGGCGAACTCCAGCGCGTCGCGATGGCTGCCGAGCTGCTGCCAGCCGTAGATCAATCCCGCCGCGAACGCGTCACCGGATCCGACGCGATCGACGATGTTCGCGATGTCGTAGGCGCGGCTGACGAGGAACGCGCTCCGGTCGTTGAGGCACGCCGACCAGCCGTTGTTCGACGCGCTCTTCGACTCGCGGAGCGTCAAGGCCACGGCATCGACGTTGGGAAATGTGTCGAGCACGCGGTTGGTGAGGTCTTCGTACGCGCGCGGATCGAGATGACCGGCGCGGACGTCCACGTTCGCCTTGATGCCGAGCGCCGTCTGCACGTCCTCTTCATTGCCGATGACGAGGTGCGCCGCGCGGACGAGGTCGGGCATCACGGCCACGGCCGGCTGGCCCCACTTCCAGAGATTCTTCCGATAGTTCAAGTCGCACGAGACGGTCAGTCCGGCCGCACGTGCGCGCCGTGCGCCTTCGAGTGACGCGTCGGCCGCCGAGGCGCTGATGGCGGGCGTGATGCCTGTGATGTGGAACCACGTCGCGCCGGCAAGCGCCGTGTCCCAATCGATCGCATCCGGCCGCGCGAGGGCGATCGCGCTGCGGTCGCGGTCGTAGACGACCTTCGACGGCCGCTGATTCGCGCCGGTCTCGAGGAAGTAGATGCCGAGCCGTCCTGGGCCACGGATGATGGACGAGGTATCGACGCCTTCGCGCCGCAGGTCCGCGATCGCCGCGTCGGCCATCGGGTTGCCGGCGGGCAGCACGGTGACGAAGCGCGACGGCTGGCCGAATGCCGCGAGGCTGACGGCCACGTTGGCCTCGCCGCCGCCGAAGGTGGCGCCGAGCACGGGGGTCTGCAGGAACCGTTCGAAGCCGGGCGGCGTGAGCCGCAGCATGATCTCGCCGAAGGTGACGATCACGACGCGCGCGCCTCTCGAATACGCTCGATGAACGACCGCGCCATCGTCGTGATCGCGCCGAAGTCGCCGCGCTGTGCGCCGGCCGTGAGATGGCCGCCCACACCGACGGCCACGGCGCCCGCGGCGATCCACTCGTGGACGTTGTCGATGCTCACGCCGCCCGTCGGGAGCAGCGGCGCCTGCGGCAGCGGGCCGCGCGCGGCCTTGATGAACGCGGGGCCGAGCACTTCGCCCGGAAACACCTTGATAATGTCCGCGCCCGCCTCGAGCCCGGCGATGATCTCGCCGATCGTGCCGGCGCCCGGCAGGTACGGCACCTGGTATCGGAGGCAGAGGCGCGCGGTCTCCGCGCTCAGCGCGGGCGCGACGATGTATTCGGCGCCCGAGAGGATCGCGATGCGCGCGGTCTCGGCGTCGATGACGGTGCCGGCGCCGACGAGCAGCCGGCCGGGCGCGTAGCGGCGGCGCAGGCTCTCGATGACGCCAGCCGCGCCGGGTACGGTGAAGGTGATCTCGAGCGCGCTGACGCCGCCGTCAGCGCACGCTTCCGCGATGCGCGCCGCGGTGTCGGCGTTGTCGGTGCGCACGATGGCGACGAGACCCGTCTCGACGATCGTGCGAACGATCTGGTGTTTGGGCGTGGACACGCGATAATCCTAGGCAGAACGGCACAATGCAGGCAAGCGACGCACACGGCGCGGCGTCCGCGCCCGATTCCGGACCGCCATCCGCGCCTGACGCGCGCGAGTCGGCGTCCTTTCTGCGATCGGCATCGACGCTCGTGCTCGTCGCGGCGGGCGCCGGCCTTTTCGCCGTCGCCTTTCGCGCGTCGCTCGCCGCGGCCTATCGCGGCGTGTTCCACGCGACCAACGTTTTAGACGCGATCCGCGCGCTCCCCGCGTGGCTGCGCATCGTCGTCCCGGCCCTCGGCGGTCTGGCGGCCGGCATTCTGTCCAATCGCCGCGCGGCGCGACAGGGCGTCGGCAACGTCATGGAAGCCGTGGCACTCGGACGCGTGCACCTGTCGGTCGTCGCGACCGCGTGGCGCGCCATGGCGTCGTGGATGGCGATCGCCACCGGCATGTCGATCGGACGCGAAGGCCCGCTCATCGAGTTCGGCGCGTCGCTCGGCGCCACGATCTCGCGCGCGACCGAGCTTCCCATCGAGACCACGCGCGTGCTCGTCTCGGCCGGGACCGCCGCCGGCTTCGCCGCGGCCTACAACACGCCCTTCGCCGCGCTCCTCTTCGTCGTCGAGACCATGGCCGGCATCGTCGCGCTCGATGTCGTCCTCGCGGCGATGGTCGCCATCGTCATCGGGACGACGATCACGCGTGCGGTCGTGGGCGGCGGTCCGATCTACGGCCTGCGCGCGTTCGCGCTTGGATCGCCAGTCGAGCTCCTGCTGTACGGGCTCGTCGGCGTGCTCGCGGCACTCACGGCGGCCGTGTTCAAGCGAATGCTCGACTGGAGCGAACGGCTGTGGCGCGTGACGCGCCTGGGCAAGCCGTGGACGCCGATGCTCGGCGGTCTGGTCGTCGGCGTGATCGCGGTCTTCGTGCCCGAGGTCGTGGGCAACGGCTACGAGCCGCTGCACCTCGTGCTCGACCAGCGCCTCGGTCTGGTCGTGATGGCGTCGCTCCTCGTGCTGAAGATGGTCGCGACGTCAGCGTCGGTCGGATCGGGCGTGCCCGGCGGCGTGTTCACGCCGACATTGCTCGTCGGCGGCGTGTTCGGCGCGCTGTGCGGGCAGGCATTCGCCGCGCTCGGCTTCATCGCACCCGCGTCGTTCACGAGCTACGCGCTCGCCGGGATGGCGGCGACGACGGCCGCGTCGATCCACGCGCCACTCACGGCGGCGGTCATGATCTTCGAGCTGTCGGGTGACTATCCCATGGCGCTGCCGCTGCTGTTCGCGACGGCGGTTGCGACGCTGCTCTCGCGCGCGCTCGGCAGCGAGTCCGTCTACATGGCGGAACTTCGCCGACGCGGCATCGGCTGGACGCTGACGCTCGACGGCCGCCTCGTCGAACGGCGATAGTCAGGCAACGATCGCGCGCGTCAGCCGAGCGACTGGACGAGCGCCAGCGCGCGGGCGGCGTGATGGCGGACGCGGAACTGGGACGAGAACACGTCGCGGATGATGCCGCCGCCGTCGATGACGAACGTCACGCGACCGGGCAGGCGGAGCCAGTTCGGCATGACGCCGTACGCGCGCGCCACTTCGCCATCCGGGTCGCTCGCAAGCACGAACGGCAATTGCCGCGCACCAGCGAAGCGGTCGTGTGACGTGACGGGATCGCGGCTCACGCCGATGACCTCAGCGCCCGCGTCGACAAAGGCCTCGTAGCTGTCGCGAAACGCGCACGCCTCGGCCGTGCAGCCGGGCGTCTCATCCTTCGGATAGAAGTAGAGAACGACGACGCGCCCGCGGTAGTCCGCGAGCCGGACGGTGCGGTCACCCGCAGCCGCGAGCGTGAAGTCGGGAGCCGGTACGCCGGGCGCGAGGAGACCCATGCCTCGCACTCTACCGCGTCACCGCGCCGACGCCGCGTAGTCCTCGTACGTGCCCGCGAAGTCTTCGATGCCGTCCGGCTCGAAGCGCCAGAGCCGCGTGCCGACTTCCTCCATCAGGTCCTGGTCGTGCGTGACGAGGAAGACCGTGCCCTCGAACTTCTGCAGCGCGATGTTCAACGCGTTGATCGACTCGAGGTCCAGGTGGTTCGTGG
>CALFMR010000395.1 GCA_937880585.1 uncultured Acidobacteriota bacterium | reverse complement strand
GCTGACGGAACGACACGGAAACCGCGGGCTTGGGATCCGCGGCCATGTCCTCGTCGCGGACGTCGCCGACGATGCCGACGATCGTGAGCGGCCGAAGGTCGCCGTCCATGTTGCCGAACTCGATGCGTTGGCCGATCGGATCCTGTCCGGCCCAGCGCGAACGCGCCAGCGACTCGCTGACGAGCGCGACATGCGGCGTCGTCAACGTGTCACGCTCGTCGAAGAAGCGGCCGCGCACGAGCGGAATGCCCATCGCGCGAAAGTAGCCGTCGCTCGCCGCACGGTAGCCCGCGTATCCACCGGGCCGATTCGGATCGTTCCAGGCGCGCATGAGGAACGGCAGATCACGCCGCGCGACGGCCGACGCGAATGCTTGGACGTCCGATTCTCCGGCGAACACGAGAAAGCCCCCGTCTGATGTATTTCCCGTGAGCGGCAACGCATCGACGACGCCCACGGCATCGACGCCAGGGATCGACCGCAGCCTGGCTGCGATCTCGTCGATCTGCTGCACGCGCCGGATCTTGGCTCCGTCGGCCGCTTCCGGTGGAAAGAACCCGTGTTGTTCGATGGGCGGCTGATACAACCGCATCGCCGCGATACCGCTGCCTCGGAAGCCCGGATCGGTGCCCGTGAGCCGCATCAGACTGCGTGTGAGGAGCCCGGTCCCGACGAGCAACGCCACGCTCGCGGCAAGTTGCCCGACGACGAGCACGTTTCGGAGGCGATGTGACAGCACGCTGCGCGTGGCGCCGGGCTCCTGACGCAGCGCGGTGACGCCTGCGGCCGCGGTCGCACGCCACGCCGCGAGGCTCCCGACAATGAGCCCAACGACCATGGCCGCGACGAGCACGGCGACAATGACAGGCCAGGCGACGACGAGCTCTCCGGCCCGAGGCAGCATGCGCGGCGCCGTGACGCGAAGCAGATTCGTGCTCCACACGGCCACAGCCACCGCCAACACGCCAGCGGCCAGCGCTAGCAGCAGCGTCTCGACGCCGACATGCCGCACGATGCGCCAGCGCCCGGCACCTAGCGCCAGCCGCAGCGCCACCTCACGACCGCGTGCCGCGGCGCGCGCGAGAAGCAGGTTGAGGACGTTCGCGCCGACGATGAGCAACAGAAAGAGCGCGGCACCGAGCAACATCCAGAGCGCCGGCCGAACGTCGCCGACCAGATAGTCCTGCAGACGGACGACGTCCGCATCGCGCATGCTGGTGTCCGATCCGTACTGAACGGCCAGCCGCTGCGCGATCGACGAGAGATCCTCGCGGGCGCGTTCCAGAGACACGCCGGGTGCGAGCCGTCCAAGCGCGTACGAATTGCGGCCCGTTCGTCCGGTCGGCTGTTCGGTCCATTGCTCGGTCGATAGCCAGATATCGGTACCGGCCGGGAACGCAAAGCCGGGCGGCATCACGCCAACCACAGTACACAGCACGTCGCCGCTACGAAGTGTCGCGCCCGCGAGATCCGCGCGCCCGCCGAAGTGCTCGCGCCAGAACCCGTCGCTCACGACCGCCACCGGCGCCGCACCGAAGTGCGACTCTGCCGGTAGGAACACGCGTCCTCTGGCCGGATGTATGCCGACGACATCGAAGAACTGTTGAGAGACCGTTGCGACGCTGGCGAGCACCGCGTCGCCGCCGACGACGACCGGCTGTCCCCCGCCGTTCTGATATTGCGCGAAGGCGGAGAGGCTCTGATTCTGCGCGTGCAGATCGTCGAAATTCGGATCCGACACCATGACGCGCGTGCCGGCCGCCGTCCGCTCGGAGACCTGCACTATGCGCGCGGCGTCGGGATACGGCAGCGGCTGCAACAGGACGTCGTAGACGACAGTGAAAATGGCGGCTGCCGCGCCGAGGCCCATCGAGAGCGTCAGGACGACGACGAGGGCAAATCCGGGTGTTCGCCGCAGGCCGCGCCAGCCGACCCGCACGTCGCGCGCGACGTCGGCGAGCAGCGGCAGCCCGCGGCGGTCGCGCACGGCTTCGACCGACGAACCGAGCGCCCCGACGCGACCAACGGCGGCCCGTCTCGCCGCCTCGGGGGTGTAGCCGGTCCGCTGCAGTCGCTCGACTTCGAGATCGAGGTGCAACCGCAATTCGTCCTCGAGATCGCGATCGGCCCGCGACGGCCGCAGCGTGTTCCACAACCGCGTAAACCACGCGCGAACGGCACCGAGACTCGACCGCATGAGACCGCCTCCCTATCCGACAGACAAATGGAGGGTAGCGGAGGCTTTATTGTCTTGTCAAATAGAGAGAACGCTTTGGGCGTCGGTGTCATCTTCTTTTTCTTTGCAGGGCGCGGGGCCCCACCCCCGCGCTACGGCGCTTCGGCGCCCTCACTACGTTCGCTAGTCATCTTCTTTGCAATGCGCTGGGGCCCCACCCCCAGCGCTACGCGCTTCGCCGCCCTCGCTGCGCTCGGGGGCTCGCGGTGTCATCTTCTTTCCTTGACAAGCCCTTCCCCCAGCCCCAACATCTAGACCATCACGGTCGTCCGACCCCACGATGTCGGGCGTGAAGAGGGAATCCGGTGCGCCGCAGCGGCGGCAAGGCCGGAGCTGACTCCGCAACTGTAAGCGGTGAGCCGTTCGTCGATGTTCTGCCACTGGCGTCGTGCCGGGAAGGCTGGACGAAACGGTGATGACCCGCGAGCCAGGAGACCTGCCGTGATCGAAAGCACGTCCTCGGGCGGGGTGCCCCGAGCGGCGCGATGGCCGTGCCGGCCCTGGCGCGGCGTCGCGTAGTCGTCTCGCGCGCCTCCCGTCCCATCGGAGGTCCGCGATGTCACACTCGGCTGCGCTCGTCTCATCGTCACCTGCGGGAATCGCCGCCGCGCCGCCACCGGCGGCCACGCCCGCGCTCTACGTCATCCGCCGCAATGGCACGCGCTCGCCGTGGGACGCGACGAAGATTGCCGCCGCCGTGACCAAGGCCTTCCTCGCGGTCGAAGGTGAAGGCGCGTCCGGGTCGACGCGCGTCCACGAGGTCGTCGCGGCGCTCACGCGGCAGGTCGCCGAAGCACTCGAGCGGCGGTCGGACGGATCGCGCGCGCTGCACATCGAGGACATCCAGGACCAGGTCGAGTTGGCGCTCATGCGCGCCGGCCATCACAAGGTCGCGCGTGCGTACGTGCTCTATCGCGAGTCACGCGCCGAAGCGCGCCGCGCCGCGGCCGAGATCCAGCCGCGCGCATACCGTGTGCGGCAAGCGGATGGCAGGCTCGTGCCGCTCGACCGCGAGGCGTGGCGGCGCAGTCTCGAAGCGGCCTGCCGCGGGCTCGCCTCGGTGTCAGCCGATCGCGTGCTCGAAGCCGCCGCACCGAACATCTACGACGAAATCGCCGAAGCCGACCTGATGGTCGCCTCCACGCTCGCCGCCCGCGCGCTCATCGATCGCCAGCCGGAATACACCTACGTCAGCGCGCGTCTCCTGCTCGCCTCGCTCGCGGTCGAAGCGCTCGGCTTCGTTCACGGCGAAGCGCCCACTCCGATGGCGTTCACCGTCGATCGACTCGACGAGGACTACCGGTCCTACTTCCCGGCGTACGTCCGGCGCGCGGTAAACCTCGAACTGGCGGCGCCAGAACTCGCGTCGTTCGATCTCGGTCGGCTCGCCACCGCGATTCGTCCCGAGCGCGATCTCCAGTTCCAACTGCTCGGCCTGCAGACGCTCTACGACCGCTACTTCCTGCACCACGACGGCGTCCGGTTCGAGCTGCCGCAGGCTTTCTTCATGCGCGTCGCCATGGGACTCGCGCTCAACGAATCGGACCGCGAGGCGCGCGCCGTCGAGTTCTACGACCTGCTGTCGTCGTTCGACTTCATGTGCTCGACGCCGACGCTCTTCAACGCGGGCACGCGACGGCCGCAGCTCTCGTCGTGCTTCCTCACGACGGTCAGCGACGACCTGCCCGGCATCTTCAAGGCGATCAGCGACAACGCGCTGCTCTCGAAGTACGCCGGCGGCCTCGGCAACGACTGGACCCGCGTGCGCGGCCTCGGCGCCGCCATCAAAGGCACCAATGGCCGCTCCCAGGGCGTTGTCCCCTTTCTGAAGATCGCCAACGACACCGCTATTGCCGTCAATCAGGGTGGCAAGCGCAAGGGCGCGGTGTGCGCGTATCTCGAGGTGTGGCACGTCGACATCGAGGAGTTCCTCGATCTTCGCAAGAACACGGGCGACGACCGGCGCCGGACGCACGACATGCACACGGCGGCCTGGATTCCCGATCTCTTCATGCAGCGCGTCGAGGCCGACGCCGAGTGGACGTTGTTCTCTCCCGATGAGGTCCCGGACCTTCACGACAGGACCGGCCGCGCCTTCGCCGAGGCGTACGTCGCGGCCGAAGCACGCGCGGACCGCGGTGAACTGCGCGTCTTCCGTCGTCTTCGCGCCGTCGACCTCTGGCGCCGGCTCCTGACGATGCTGTTCGAGACGGGACACCCGTGGGTGACGTTCAAGGACGCGTGCAACCTCCGCTCGCCGCAGCAGCATGCCGGCGTCGTCCACTCGTCGAATCTGTGCACGGAGATCACTCTCAACACGTCGGACGACGAAGTGGCGGTCTGCAATCTGGGATCGATCAACCTCGCCGCGCACGTCACGCCTGAGGGACTCGACGAAGCCAAGCTCGCACGCACGGTCGCGACGGCCGTGCGCATGCTCGACAACGTGATCGACGTGAACTTCTACACGATCCCCGAGGCGCGCCAGTCGAACATGCGCCACCGACCTGTCGGCCTCGGCCTCATGGGATTCCAGGACGCGCTGCACACACTCCGCGTGCCCTATGCGTCGGACGCGGCCGTCGCGTTTGCCGACACGAGCATGGAAGCCATCGCGTTCCATGCGATCGCGGCTTCCGCGGATCTCGCCGTCGAGCGGGGACGTTACACGTCGTTCGACGGGTCGCTCTGGAGCCAGGGCGTGCTGCCGATCGACTCGCTCGATCGCCTGGCGGCGGCGCGCGATCCCGGCGACCTCGATGTCGACCGCTCGCATCGTCTCGACTGGGACGCGCTGCGGACGCGCGTGCGGACCGTCGGTCTGCGGCACTCGAACGTCCTCGCCATTGCGCCGACGGCGACGATCTCGAACATCTGCGGTGTCAGTCCGTCGATCGAGCCGACGTTCCAGAACCTGTACGTCAAGGCCAACATGTCGGGCAACTTCACGGTCGTCAATCACGCGCTCGTGCGCGATCTCGAGGCGCGCGGGCTCTGGGACGACGTGATGGTCAACGATCTCAAGTACTACGACGGCAGCCTCGCCTCCATCGCACGCGTGCCGCGCGATCTCGCCGAGCTCTACGCGACCGCGTTCGAGATCGATCCTGAGTGGCTCATCCGCGCGGGCGCTCGGCGACAGAAATGGATCGACCAGGCCCAGTCGCTCAACCTGTACGTCGCTGAACCCAGCGGACGCCAGCTCGATGCCATCTACCGTCTGGCGTGGCGCTCGGGACTGAAGACGACGTATTACCTGAGATCGCGAGGGGCCACACACGTCGAGCGCAGCACGCTCGACGCGCCGGACCGGCGGTTGAACGCCGTCGCCGTCCCCCCGAGCGGCGCCGCGTGCACGCTCGGCGATCCGAACTGCGAGGCCTGCCAGTGACGCCCATGTCCTTCGATCAGCAGACGCCGAACACGACCGGACTCGGCCAGGTCGACCGCAGCGGTCACCGCGTGCGCGTCGACGACAAGGCGATGATCAACTGCCGCGCCGACGTGAACCAGTTGCTGCCGCTCAAGTACCGCTGGGCGTGGGAACGGTATCTCGCTGCGTGCCGCAACCACTGGATGCCGACCGAGGTCTCGATGCAGGCCGACATCGAGCTGTGGCGCTCGCGCGACGGGCTCACCGAAGACGAGCGGCGGATGGTGAAGCGCAACCTCGGCTTTTTCGCCGCGTCCGAGTCGCTCGTCGCCAACAACATCGTGCTCGCCATCTACCGGCACCTCACCAATCCGGAATGCCGGCAGTACTTGCTCCGTCAGGCGTTCGAAGAAGCCGTGCACACGCACACGTTCCAGTACATCTGCGAGAGTCTGTCGCTCGACGAGGGCGAGCTCTTCAACATGTACCGCGAGGTGCCGGCGATCACGGACAAGGCGGCCTGGGCACTGAAGTACACGCAGAACCTGTCCGACCCGGACTTCACGACCGGTACGCCCGCCGACGACCAGGCCTTCCTCCGCGATCTCGTCGCCTTCTACGTCGTCTTCGAGGGGATGTGGTTCTACACGGGCTTCGCGCAAATCCTGTCGCTTGGACGGCGCAACAAGATGGTCGGCATCTCCGAGCAGTATCAATACATCCTGCGCGACGAGTCGCTGCACTTGAACTTCGGCATCGACGTCATCAACCAGATCAAGGCTGAGAATCCGCACTTGTGGACAGACGCACTGCAGGCGGAGGTGCGCGAGATGCTGCAGTCGGCCTGCGCGCTCGAGATCGCCTACGGCCGCGACACGATGCCGCGCGGGCTGCTCGGGCTCAACGCCGATCTGTGCCGCGAGTACATGCACGTCATCACGAATCGGCGCTGCGGGCAGCTCGGCCTGAGTCCGCTCTTCCCCGAGGCGCGCAACCCGTTCCCGTGGATGGCCGAGGCGATGGACATCAAGAAGGAGAAGAACTTCTTCGAGACGCGCGTCATCGAATATCAGACGGGCTCGTCGCTGAGCTGGGAATGACGCGCTCGGGATAGGTGATCCGTGTCCCGTCGACCACGGCCCAGGGCGTGAGCACGTGCGGGCGCGTCCGGACGCCGCTTGTGATCTCCTCCGCCGCGATGCCTCGTACCAGCAGCGCATCGGCGATGAGCGAACGGTGACATCGCCACGGGACCGCTTCGGCGCACATCAGCACCGCGGGCTCTTCGCGCGCCAGTTCGATGCATCGAGCCAGGGCGGCCGCGAACGCCGGCGTCTGCATGTAGTCGGCGTACCCGCGAAAGCCTGAGTTCGTCCAACCACAGTTGATCGAGTCGCGACGCGGGTGCCGCAGACCGCCGAGTCCGGCCAGGTGCCGATAGTGGAAGCCGGCGCGGTGCAGCGCGCCCGACAGGGCCACGCGCTCGTACTGCGGGTTGTGTCGCGACCGCGGCACGGTCCGGACGTCGATCACACGCCTGACGCCATGGGCGCGGATCAGACGGATGAAGCTCTCGATGGGCCGCGTCGAATGCCCGATGGTGTAGATGACCATTGGCCTGCGTAGGGGCGGGCCCCTGTGCCCGCTCCGGATCGAACAGCCGCCCGCTATGCGCATGGCCGCTCCGTTCAGTGTGCCCGAGACACGTCCGACGCGCCGCTGGCCGTCGACGAGCTAGCTTGGGCCGCGCCAACCGCCTGTCGGACCATCCAGGCGATGTAGACGCCACCGACGACGACCGACGCGGCGAGCACCCAACTGGCTCCCGCGATCGCGATCCGATGCTGCCCCGCCAGTCCCCAGGCAAGGAACGGCACGCCCATCGTCCATCCGCCGAAGATGATCGCGGCGAATCGCGCCGACGGCAGCTCGTTCGCGCCCCTGGCCGGTGGCGCGCCCCCGCCGAGCGTGAAGGCGCGGTACCAGGCGTACAGCGGCACGAGTCGTCCCTGGATGCCCGTGACGATCTGGGCGAGGAATCCGATGAGTCCAGCCACGCCGTACGTCCACATCAGCGGCACGGTCCACTCCGATCGCACGCCGATGCTCAGCGCCACGCCCAACACGGCGGCCGCGACCATCCAGACGAGAGCCGCATGCGCCTGCCACGTGGACCAGTCGCGCAACGGCAGCGCGACGGGCCTCGGCATCCGATGCCGCAGCACGCCGCGCATCTCGACGACGAAACTCGCGAGGCCGGCGACGATCAGTCCCGCGCCCACCGGCACCGCCGCGGACGGCCGGATGAGGGCAACGACGAGGACGATGAGCCCGGCCTCGATGAGCACGGCGCTGCGGCCGAGACGCCAGCCTGACGGCATCTGCGCGGGCAGCATCATCGGGATGAGTCGATACGCGAGGCCGACCACCATCATCGCCACCCACCCGACCGCGGCGAGATGCGCGTGCGCATAGGTCGCGGCCAGCGGCGAGAACCACGCCGCGTCGCGCGTGCGGGCGACGCCGA
>CALFMR010000394.1 GCA_937880585.1 uncultured Acidobacteriota bacterium | reverse complement strand
CACAGGCGCGCGTTGCCCATGATGACGGTGTCGACGACGCGAAATTGGTCGAAGGCGAACTGATCCTGATGGAGGACGCCGATTTTGGCGGGACGCGCGACGGTCCCTTTCTGCGGCGGCAGATCGCCGGTCAGGAGCTTCATGAACGTCGACTTGCCGGCGCCGTTCGGGCCGGTCAGCCCATACCGACGTCCCGCCGAGAACGTCGTCGTGACGTCCTCGAAGAGAATCTTCGAGCCGTACCGCATCGACACGTCTTGCACTGTGATCATCGAAGCCCCTGGACGCGGAATATCGCGGCACACGCCGGGCAGCGGCCGGGCGTGAGAACGCCGCACGAACCGCCCGTCTGGCGCCGCGCCGCGAATAGAACTCTCAATTGTAGCGAACTCGCCGCAGGCCGTGCGTGCCGCCCCGTCCGCTCGTAGGGGCCGGCCCCCGCGCCCGCCCGGCGTCGTGCGGTCGCCGTCAGGCGTGCAGCGTCAGGCCGCCGTCGACGCGTAGCACCTGGCCGTGGATGAACCGCGCGGCCGGCGTACACAGGAACGCGACCGCGTGCGCCTGGTCGCGCGGCGCCCCGTACCGCTCGAACGTGCCGTCGTCGACGAGCATGGCGGGATCGATGGGCCGCGTCTTCTTGAAGCGTCCGGTCGCCGTCGCGCCCGGGCTGACGCAGTTCACGCGAACGTAGTGCGGCCGCGTCTCGAACGCGAGACAGCGCGTGAAGTGCACGATGGCGGCTTTGATTGTCGAGTAGGCGACCTCGGGCGACGTGCCGAAGTGGCCCGCCGTCGAGGCGATGTTGACGACCGAGCCCGCGCGCCGCGCGATCATGCCGGGCACGACGGCCTGGCACATCAGCATCGTGCCGACGAGGTTGCGATTGAGGAGCGCGCGGATGTCGACGATGGAAATCCCGAGCGCGGTGTTCGGCGACGGCTTGCCGCCCTTGGCCGCGATGTCGCCGCCAGCCGCGTTGACGAGGATGGAGATCGGCCCGAGCGCGGCTTCGACCTCGCTGACCATCGCGCGGACGCGCGCCTCGTCGCTGATGTCGCCCAGGACGGCGTGTGTGCGGACGCCGAACCGATCCAGATCGGCGCGCGAGGCGGCCAGGTCCGCGAATTCTCCGAATTCCGCCGGCGCCACGTCCGTCTGATCGTGAACGGCGACGTCGGCGCCGAGCTCGGCGAGCCGCGCCGCCATCGCATGGCCGAGGCCGCGGCCCGACCCCGTTACCAGCGCTACTTGTCCCTTCAGCGAGAATTCGGCATCCGTCACGGTCGTGCTCCTCTTCTTCGTCTCTTCGTCACATCCAGCCGAGCGCGCGAAGATTGTGCACGCTGCTGTCGAGGTCGTTGCGTTCGTAGGCTACGATGGCGTCGCCCGGCGCGTCGCGTTCCCACGGCGTTCGATAGTCGTCGCGCTCGTCCAGGCGTTTCGCGTACAGGCGGCCGAGCGCGGTGCCCAGCTCCGACGCATCGCGTGGGGGATAGCCGGTCCACCAGCCAGGCGTGAACAACCGGATGTGCCGTGCTTCGAGCGCACCGCACTCGATCGACGCCGTCAGCGATGCGTGATGTGGCGCGAGGATCGTGGCCATCTCCGCGAGCGGCGCGCTGCCGTCGCCGATGGGGCAGCGCACGAGCCGATAGCCCTCCGCCGTGAACTGCGCGCGATAGTCCTTCAGGTGCACGTGCCGGACGCGCGGCGCCGCGCGATCGACGAATGCGATCGGATCTTCGCCGACGGCGAACGGATTGCCGGTGTCGAGCACGATGCCGACGTTCGGTCCCGCATTCGTCGCCAGGCCGAGCAGCTCCTCGCTGCCGAAGTCCTGGTGATCCTCGATGGCGATGTCGAGGCCCGCGTCGGCGGCGCGAGGCGCTTCGGCGACGAGTGTCCGCCGGGCGTGTTCGACGATGTCCCTCCAGCCGGAGCCGCGCGCGGCTCGCGCGCCTTCGAGTACCGGGCTGAGGTGCAGCCGGATGAGCTCCGCGCCGATGGCCCTCGAAACGCGGACGGCTCCAGCCAGCGTTTCGCCCGGCTCGCCCGTCAGGCCCTGGCTGTAGATGACCGCGCATCCGAGCGACGCGATGCGATCGCGAAGCGCGGAGAGCGCCGTGGCATCGAGCGGCAGCAGCCACCGGCTGTCGAGCTCGAGGCACCTGGCGCCGACTGCACGCGCGATGTCGATGAATCCGTCAGCGCCGACGGCGTTTGGATTCGCGCGCGGCGTGCCCCAGCCCTGCAGGCCGACCGTGTAGGTGAGGCCGTACGGATTCAGTCCAACACGGAAGGTCGTCGGCGCGCTCCTTTGTGCTACTGTCCCGCCCATGACACCACGAAATGGTATGTCGAGACGGTCGTTTCTCGCGATCGCCGGCGCCGCGCCGGTTGCCGCGTCCGTCCTGGCCGGCGCTCGGCGGAAGGACGTGCCGATCGGTCTCGAGATGTATTCGGTCCGCACGGAGCTCGATCGCGACCTGACTGGCACGGTCGCCGCGGTCGGCAAGATGGGCTATCAGGTCGTCGAGTTCTTCGCCCCGTATCTCGACTGGACGACCGACACGGCGAAGACCGTGCGCAAGGTCCTCGACGACAACGGTCTCGTGTGTCACTCGACGCACAACAACGGTCCGTCGTTCACACCCGACGGCCTGAAGAAGGCGATCGAGCTCAACCAGATCCTCGGCAGCAAGACGATCATCATGGCGAGCGCGCCGCGCGTCACCGGCATCGACGGATGGAAGGCGCTCGGCGGTCAGCTCACCGACGTCGCCGGTCAGTTGAAGCCGCTCGGCATGGCGACGGGGTATCACAACCATCAGGTGGAATGGCGGCCCGTCGACGGCCAGCGTCCGATGGATGTCCTCGCCGCGACGACGCCGCCCGAGGTCGTGCTGCAATTCGACGTCGGCACGTGCGTCGAGATGGGCGCGGACCCGGTTGCGTGGATCAACGCGAACCCGGGTCGTATCCGCAGCCTGCACCTCAAGGACTGGGGCGCGGGGCAGGATCGGGGCTACCGCGTGGCCTTCGGCGAAGGTGACGTGCGCTGGAAGCCGATCTTCGCGGCCGCAGAAGCGACCGGTGGCGTCGAGTACTACCTCATCGAGCAGGAACAGAGTCCGGATCAGCTCGCC
>CALFMR010000393.1 GCA_937880585.1 uncultured Acidobacteriota bacterium | reverse complement strand
TTAACAAGCGAGAACGAAGCTTTGTTGAAAGGCGCACGTGCTGAACGCGATGCCCCAGTGCAGGTGAGGTAACCGTATGCGGACGCGCCGCTCGCGCACGCTTCCCCTTCTCGTCGGCGCTCTGGCCTGCGGCCTGTCCGCGATGGTGCCGGCGCCCGCCACGGCCCAGACGCCGTTCATCCCGTACTTCAGCAAGAACCACATCCAGTACGACCACTTCCAGTGGTACACGTACAAGACCGATCACTTCGAGATCTACTACTACCCGGAGCTCGAGCCGAACCTCGCGCGCATCGCGTCCTACGCCGAGAGCGCCTACCAGCACATCAGCACGTCCCTCAAACACGACCTGGCCGAGCGCGTGCCGCTCATCGTCTACAAGACGGAGAGCGAGTTCCTCGAGCAGACGATCTCGGGCGAGCTGCCCGAGGGCGTGCTCGCCTTTGCCGAGCCGACGCGCAACCGTGTCGTGCTGCCGATCGACGAGCCGCCCGACCAGCTCTACGCGCTCGTCACGCACGAGCTCACGCACATCTTCGAGTTCGACATCATTCCGCGCGGCCTCATCAGCGACAACCTCCCGCTGTGGGTGGACGAAGGGCTGTCCGACTACATGACCGGATCGTGGAACCCGATCGACCTGATGTCGGTCCGCGATCTGGCACTGACCGACAGCGTGCCGGCAATGAGCCATCTCGAGTCGGCGCCGCTCTCGGGCCGCCAGCCGTACGCGCTCGGTCACGCGACGTTCGAGTTCATCGAGTCGAAGTGGGGCATGGACGGCATCCGCACGTTCCTGTTCGCGCTCCGCAAGCACGCGCTCGGCGGCAACGACTCGGCCTACATGGAATCGTTCAAGCTCAAGCCGGAGGACTTCGACGACGACTTCCGGCGGTACCTGCGCGAGCGCTTCAAGCCGTTCCGCGACAAGGAGCGGCCCGATGACTACGGCCGCAGCCTCGCGCCCGATCCGGAGAAGACGCCGTACATCGCGGTGCTGTCGATCGAGCCCTCGCCGAGCGGCGACATGCTCGCCGCGGTCGTGGCCAATGCGCGCGACCAGGAGTACGACATCATCCTGCTCTCGGCCAAGGACGGACAGTTCATCCGCAACCTGACGAAGGGCTTCGACAAGGATCGCGGCTTCGAGTACATCGCCACGGCCGGCGGCCTGCGCGGCAACCTCGTGCCGTGGATCGCGTGGTCGGCCGTGGGCGATCACGTCGCGTACTTCGCGCGCACCGAAAAAGAAAAGACCCTCATCATCCAGAACATCGTCACCGGCAAGACCGAGCAGCGGATCGACCTGAAGAAGGTCGACGAGCCCGAGTCGCCGGCCTTCAGCCCGGACGGGCGGACGGTGGCCTTCACGGCGATCTCCGAAGGCCAGACGGACATCTACACGGTCAACCTCGCCGAAGGCGCGGCCTCGCTGAAGAACATCACGAAGGACCCGACGCCTGACTACGCGCCGACCTACGCGCCCGACGGCAAGTCAATCGTCTACTCGGCCCGGCTCGGCGCGAACGACAAGCTGTTCCGGGTGGATCTCGCGACCGGCGCGCGGACCGAGCTCACCTTCGGCGCGCACGACGACGTGGGCGCGAAGTTCTACGACGACCACACGATCGTCTTCACGTCGACAGCCGTCGACCCGCGCGTCACGCTGCCGCCCGACGTCCTGCGCAACGGCGACGTCCCGAACGTGTGGGCGCTCGATCTCTCGACCAACGAGCTGCGGCAGCTCACCGACACGCTGACAGGGAACGTCTCGCCCGTCGTGCTCCGGCAGGACGGCCCGGCGAAGGTCGCGTTCATCTCGTACTTCAAGGGCCAGAACGAGATCAGCGTCGTGCCGATCACGAAGACCGTGGCGACGGTGGCGACGGCGGACTTCGGCGGCCCGGCGCCCATCTTCGAATTCACCGTGCCGGTGCAGCACACGCTCGTCCGCAGCAACATCTCGAAGAAGGGCGGCTGGGACCAGATGAGCCTCGACGGCCGGCCGCCGGTCGGTCTCGGCATCACGAACAGCGGCGACGTCTACGGCAACACCGAGGTGACGTTCAACGACGTGCTCGGCAACCGCCAGGTCAGCTTCTACGCGCAGTCGATCGCGCAGTACCGGTCGCTCGCCTTCTCGTACTTCAACACCGAGCGCCGCTTCCAATACGCGTTCCAGGGCTTCTCGCAGGACCTGTTCTATTACGGTCAGAACTCGGGCGTGCTCTACGACCCCACGCTCGCGCCGTTCATCGACCGTGACCTCGCCACGGTGGTCCAAAGCCAGCGCGGCGGCGTCGTCTACGGCATCTATCCGTTCAACCGCTACACGCGCGTCGAGATGTCGACCGGGTACCTCCACCTCGACGAGCACTACACGAACGAGACGCTGCAGGACCTGGCCGAACAGTACCAGGTCGACCAATACGGGTCGTCGCTCTTCCGCAACGGCCACATGATCCCGTTCAGCCTCTCGCTCATCCAGGAGACGACCGTCTTCCGCGACTACGGACCGGTAGCGGGCAGCACGTTCCGGCTGACCTACGAGGGATCGCCGAATCTCGGCAGCAAGTGGCTGTCGCGCCAGACGGTCGACGGCGACGGCCGCTACTACATGCGGCTCGCGGCCAACGGCGTGCTCGCCTTGCGCTTCCGCGGCATGAAGAGCTGGGGCCGCGATCCGGACTTCATGTACTACGGCGGCAACTCGGAGATGCGCGGGTACGACTACCTCGAGTTCACGGGCCAGAAGGCGTTCTTCACCGACGCCGAACTGCGCTTCCCGCTCATCAATGCGATGCTGACGCCGTTCGGCGTCATGGGCGGACTGCGTGGCGTCGTGTTCGCCGACCTCGGCGCCGCGGGCTTCAACGGCCAGCCGTTCCAGGTCGTCGCCCGCAACTCGGAGCTCGTGCCGATCGTCACCGGCTACGACCTCGACGGGAACGGCAACGTCGTCGGCACGCACACCGACACGGTCGGCGTCGGCGGCCTGCGGCTCGCCGACGGACGCGCGTCCTACGGGTTCGGCCTCGAGAGCTTCGTGCTCGGGTTCCCGATGCACTTCGACTGGTCGTGGAAGACGCTGCTCAACAAACAGTGGGAGAACGCGATCTTCCGCAACTGCCAGCCGGTCAGCGCCACGTTCGCCGCGTGCACGGGCGACAGCGACACCTTCCGCAAGATGCAGTTCGACTTCTGGATCGGCTATGACTTCTGAGGCCGTGTCGAAGTCAGAAGTTCGAAGCCAGAAGCCAGAAGCTGACGAGGCGCCCGCGGCGCGCTTGACGTGTGACGCCATGCGGCCGACGTGCGGCACCGCATGCTGACACCGCCGCCGGGGTTCTCGCCCTCGGCCGCGCCCAAGCCACCCGGCGAGTCCTACACCGAGATGGTGCAGGTCGTGCTGCCGAACGACGCCAACCCGCTCGGCTTCATCCTGGGCGGCACGGTGATGCACCTGATCGACATCGCCGGTGCCATCGCCGCGCACCGGCACGCGCGGCGGCCGCTCGTCACGGCCGCGGTCGACGGTCTGCAGTTCCTGCACCCGATCCGCGTCGGCGACCTCATCATCCTGCGCGCGCGCGTCACGGCAACGTTCACCTCGTCATTGGAAGTCGAGGTCGAGGTGCTCTCGGAGGGCACGCTCACCGGCGCGCGCCAGCGTACGAGCGTCGCCTATCTGACGTTCGTCGCCGTCGAAGCCGAAGGCGGCCGCGCGACGGTCCCTCCGCTCCTTCTCGAAACCGATGAGGACCGCCAGCGCGCCCACGACGCCGGCGTCCGACGAGCGGCGCGGCTGAAGAATCGGGCGAAGCTCGAAGGCTGAGGATGCGTTCGCCCGTCTGGCTGGCGGTCGCGGCGCTGATGGCGACGGTGGCCGTCTCGCCGGCCACGCGCGCGCAGCAGCCGTCACCGGCTTTCCACGGCGGCGTCGACCTCGTCGAGATCGACGCGGTCGTGCTCGACAGTCATCGCCAGCCGGTCGCCGGCCTCTCGGTTCGGGACTTCGTCGTGACCGAGGATGGTGATCCACGGCCAATCGTGGCCTTCACGCCAGTGACGTTGCCCGCCGTCACCCCGGCAACACCGGCGCCCCCATGGGCGGGCGACGTCATCGGGGACGTCGCGACCAATGCCCGCGCCGACGAAGGCCGACTCGTCGTCATCATGATGGACCGGTCCATTCCGGTCGGACCGGCGACACTCACGGCGCGCGCGATTGCGACGGCCGCTGTCGACGCGCTCGGGCCCGAGGATCTCGCGGCCATCGTCCACAGCAGCGGATTCGCGAACGAGGGCGTCAGTCAGGACTTCACGGCTGACAAGGCACGGCTCGGTGCGGCGATTGCGGCGCCGATGACCGGACTTGTCGCGCCACCGACGGTGGGCGACACGGGCTTGATGAACACGCCGCCGGAAATGATGAGGACCGGCGACTGCATGTGCGGCCTGTGCGTCCTCGACGCATTCGCGAACATCGCGAGCGCGCTCGATGGTGCCGACCGGCGCCACAAGATGGTGATCTTCATCGCCAGCGACGTCGTCCTCCAGGGCCCCGCGAGCAGCGGCCCGTGCGGTGGACTCTTGCGGGAGGCACGGGAGCGAGCGATGCGCGCGCTGGACCGCGCCAACGTCACGGTTCATGCCATCGATCCCAGTGGACTCGAGACGCTGTCCAAGGACGCGAGCAGTTTTCGCCTCGGCGATCGCCAGACGCCGGCCATGCTGCTCCGACGTCAAGGCAATCTCGGGGTGCTACCCGATTACACCGGCGGCCGCCTGGTCGCGAACACCAATACGCCAGCCGAATTCGTGGCCGCGATCTTCGCTGAGAGCCAGTCGTACTATCTGCTCGCCATCGAGCGCGGTGCGACGCACGGCCGCGATCCGCGGC
>CALFMR010000392.1 GCA_937880585.1 uncultured Acidobacteriota bacterium | reverse complement strand
AGCGTACCGGGCGCTCGACCTTGCCGTTGGTCTGCGCGCGATACGGGCGACACGCGCGCGGCGTGAAGCTCCAGTGGTGCGCAAAGCGGAGAAACTCCAGATTGCGGACCAGCGCGCCCCCTTGCAGCCGCAGGTCGCGCGTGATCACCGCTTTCATCTGATCGAAGAGCAGCTCGTGCGGCACGCCGCCGAAATACCGAAACGCGCCCTCGAGCCCGTCGATCAGCGTCCGCATGTCCTGGCGCACGTAGAATCGGCACCAGAGCAATCGCGAGTAGCCGAGCACGACGAGCAAGGCGTACCGTACGCCCCACGGAAACGTGAACCGCGCGAAGTCGACCTGCGCCTGCCGGCCCGCCGGCGTCTCGAAGCGGATCACCGGCGTCGCTGGGGGCGTCGGTCGCACCTGCCGGACGAACGCTTTCAGCTGCGTGTAGCTGCCCGCAAAGCCAGCGGCGCGGATCTCCGCCAGCAGCCGCACGGCAGACAACTGCGGGTAGGCGGCGAGTCGCGTCTCGATAATGGCCTTGTAGGCATCGAGCTTGGTCGGTACCGGCCGCCGCGGCCCGTATCGCGCCGGCGTGGCGTCCAAATCGCGATCGAGCTCGCCGTCGCGAATCCAGCGGTGAATGGTCTCTCGGCTGACGCCGAGCTGTCGGGCAAGCGCGCTCTTGCTGGCGCCCTGCTCCAGATAGTGCCGCAGTAGCATCCGTGTCTCCCGTCCGATCATCGCGTCTCCACCCTCGTGAAGACGCATGGTGAAATGAATCACCGGCCGGGAGCGAGGCTCTCAGCCGGCAGCCAGACCGTGCTGCCGACTGTCAGATTTTCGCCCGCCACAAGTGTGGAATTTACGCCCGCCGCTAACACGCAGACAATGAGTTACGAGGACGCAGGATTTCGAATGCGATTTTGATGTTGGGTGAGAGTGAGATCGCAAATGGGTGTGAGCGGGTCCGCAAGCGGGTCGGAGCGAGATCGTAAATGGGTGAAAGCCGTCACGCGAATGGGTGGGAGCGAGATCCCAAATGGGTGAAAGCGGTCGAACGGTTGGGTGCGAGCGAGATCGCAAATGGGTGCGAGCGGTCACGCGATCGGGTGGCAGTGAGATCGCAAATGGGTGCAAGCAGCCGCGCGATTGGGTGGGACCGGCCTCGCAATCGGGTGTGCGTGACTCCGCAGTTGGGTGAACGTGGAGACCTCAGAAGCTGACGCTCGCGTTGAACGTCACGCGCCGCATGCCGTAGGCGACGGTCGGCTGCAGGAAGAACTGCGAGGTCATGACGCCGCTGTAGCCGCTGTAATTGGCGTGGTTGGTCAGGTTCTGGATGTTCACGCCGATGTTCAGCCGGTAGCGCGGGACCGACTGCGAGCCGACGATCGTCGCGCTGTAGTTGCCCGACGACCCGGTGATGGCCACGCCGCCGCCCGAGTTGACCTGGCGCGAGCCGAGCGCGAACGCGTAGTAGAAGGACGCGTCCGCCTGCCACCGGCTGCCGATGCGCGCCGAGTTGCGGCCGACACCGGCTGGCCGGTCGTTGAAGATGAGGTCGAGGTTGTCGTCCGACCCCGTCCGAATCGTGAGCGGCAGCGCGGAATTGGCCGAGACGCCGAAACGCGCGCTGAGGCTGCGAAACACGCCGGTATTGAACGACACGTTCGCGCGGTGCCGTACGTCGCCGGGCGCCGGCCCCCATTCGTCGGCGAGATCGTTGGTCGCCGGCGTGGCGAACGCACCGTCCGTGTCGTTCTGTGCCGACGACAGGATGTACGTGCCGTTGACCGTCAGCCCGCGCCGCCAGTCGATGAGCCGCCCGGCACCCGGGATCATCGGCACGCCGATCGGTGCGAAGTTCAACGCGACGTTCGTCGTCAGCGAATGCGTCCGCGCGCCGCCATCCGACACGGCTTCGACGATGTTCGCGAACGTCGGGTCGGGACGGACGCCGTCGACGGGTGCGTTGAGGTTCTCGCCGACGAGCAGGTTCGATCCGCGGATGTACGCGTAGGTCAGGTTGACCGTCAACCGGCGGTTGAGCATCTGCGAAATGCCCGTGCTCACGCGCGAGTTGCGCGCCATGCGAAGGTTGGGATCGAGCAGATACCGGTTCGTCGGCGGCGCCGCGGCATCGCCCGGATCGGGATAGGACGGATCGAGAATGTTGATTTCCTGCTGCCGGAAGCCGTCCACACGCAGCGTCTGCTCGTAGGTGCTCGTGCCGAGCCAGTCGTAGAAGATGCCCACGCTCGCGCGCAGCGTCGTGCGGCCGCTCGCGAACGGCGCCCACGTGACGCCGAAGCGCGGCCCGAAGTTGTCGTAGTCGGCCAGGTGCGTCTGCGCCTCGTAGCGCACACCCGGCGTCATCGTGAGGTTCTTCCTCAGGCGGATGTCGTCCTGGATGTAGATGCCGCCCGTGAGGTTCGTGTACGCGATGTGCGGATCGCCGATGCGCCGCGTATAGCTGCGAGGCTGGCCCGCCAGAAACGCGTCGAGGCTCTCGAACGTGTAGGTGCCGAGATAGTTGGTCGACTCGTCGGTCCGATAGTTCGTGCCGTCGAGTTGCATGCCCATGCGCACCGAGTGCCGGCCGCGCACGTAGTCGATGTCCGATCCAATCGAGTACGACACGCTGTGCGTGCCGCCAGCGCGCTGCGCGCCGCCGCTCGTGAACGCCTCGGGCACGACGATCGTCGGCGCCTCGACAGCCGAACGCGACGACCGATCGGACAGTCCCAGCTCGAAGCGCGTGTTCGCGGCGAATCGCCGGCCGATCGCACCGATGAGCTGCCCGTAGACGTAGGACTGCCCGTTCTTGGTCGAGTAGGCGCGGTCATCGGAATCGTACGCGCCGAGGTTGTCACTGTTCGTGCCGTAGTGAACGGCCTCGAGCCGCAGCACCTGGTCGCGCGTCACCGCGTACTCCAGGCTCGCGCCGCCTTCGAGCAATCCGTTCGGCGTCCGCAGGTTGGCCGTGCGCGACACCGCGCCGCCGCCGGCCGACGCGTACTGCACGGGCGTCGAATACCCCTGGTTGCCGTAGAAGAAGATCGATCCGCCGAGCTTGTTCGGGATGAGCGTGCCGCCGATCGACGAATTGACCGTCCGGCTCTGCGCCGCCGCTCGTGAGTCGATGATCGGATTCCTGCCGTCGAGCGCGCTGTCGTAGAAATTCATCCCCACGCTGCCGCGAAACGGGCTGACGCCGGGCTGCGTGACGACGTCGATGCGCGGAAAGCCGGCGGAGTGAATCTCGGCGGCGAACTGATCGCGCGAGATGCGGATGGACTTGATCTGCGCCTTCGACGGCAGGTCGCGGCCCTCGAAGCTGTCGACGCTGATGACGGCGTCCGGCCCGGCCATGTCCATGAGCTGCTGGCGCAGCACGTCCGGGTCGTCCGACAGCGAGTCGAGCTGCTCGCGCGTGAGCGTCGTGCCAAACGTCGATGACCGGTCGGAGGCCGCCTCCTGCGCGTCGGCGCCAACCGTGATCGTGTCTTCGACCTGGCGCAGCGGCAGGATGACGGTTTGCTTGTTGTCGCCGGCCCGCACGCGGATGTTCTTCAGCCGGCCGGTGTCGAAGCCCGGGAACTGCGCTTCGACCGCATAGCGGCCGAGCGGCAGCCGCTCGAACGTCGCGACGCCGCGGTCGCTCGTCTTGACTGGCGTGGCGGTCGACGACGGTTTGGTCGCATTCTCGACGCCCGTGATGGTGACGTCCGCCTCGGGCACGACGGCGCCCATGGGATCGACCACCGTGACGAGGAGCCGGCCCGTGCGCGTTTGCGCGCGCGCCGGTGCCGGCAACACGCACGCGAGAGCAACGCCGATCGCCGAGAGCGCACGAGCGAGCCGTGACCGCATGGATCAAACTCCCGTCAGCAAACGCCGCGGATTGCGGCGAGTGGTGTGTCGCGCCGGCGCGTCGAGCTGACGCGGCTAGTTCGACACCTCGAACTTCCGTGGATCGATGCGCGTGTTGATGCGAAACCGGTCGAACGTCGTCTCTTCGGTCGTGTCGACGCCAATGGCGCGCCGCAGCCGGAACGGAAACGTCACGCCGTCCTGAGCGCGGTAGTCGGCGAAATACAGCCGGTGCTCGACGGGCGTCTTCTGCGTGCGGTCGCGCAGTTCGCCGACGGCCTTCGCGTAGGCGTCCTTGTCGGCCTGACTCGCCTCGTCAGCGGGCGGCGGCGGGCCCATCACCATGACGACGCCAGGCGCGACAGTCTCGGGCGGCGGCGCACCGGGCACGGTGACGATGACGCTCGTGGGCGGAAGGCGCCAGCTCACCATGATGGGCTGGTGCGTCGCGCGATCGATGAACAGCCGCGCGGCGAAGCCGCCCGCGCCCGTGACGTCGAGCACGTCGGCCGTGCCCTGCGGCGCGCGCGCTTCGGCGGCATAGGCGAACGTGAGCGGATAGGTGTCGAACGATCCGGGGAGGAAACCGAGCGCGAAGCGGACGAAGTCCTGTTTCGCGGCGAGGACGCGCGCCTGTTGCGGGTCGGGCGCCGCCGCGCCGCGTGCCGCGCCGGGCGGTGGCGCACCTCGACCGGCCGCCGGCGCCGGTCCTCGCCCGCGCTCGGGACGCGCAATCAACGTCTCCCCATTGAACCCGGTCGTCGTCGGATCGGTCGCTTCGGCTGGAAACTCGTCCGTGCGGACGTACTTGTCCGGCAGCGCGATCGTCATCTCGAACTCGATGGGCTGCAGGTTGTTGCCGCGCACGCGGCGCGTGCGGCCAGTCGCGACGATCGTCTTCACGGCCGCGAGCGCATCGCCGCCAAGGGCTTGCCGCGCGTCGGCGAGAATGGCCGCGGCGCGTTCGACGGCCGCGGGCGAAGGCGGCGCCACCGATTCCCGAACCGCGGGCGATGCCGGGGCCGGCGACGCAGTCTGCGCACCCAGCGCGACCGGCAGTGCGACCGCGGACGCCGTCACGACACACGCAGCCAACCAACCCACGCGTCGCATGGGGTCTCTCCTGTTTGTCGTCCCTTAGACGATCTGAGACACCGTTTGGGTGGGAATGTTCTTGAGGGCGCCTTCGTCGCGTTCGTTCCGTGGAGCCCCGAGCCTTCAGGCTCGGGGACACCTGGTGCCCCCTGGGTCTGAAGACCCAGGGCTCCAATGACGAAGTGAGAAGTTCGAAGACCCAGGGCTCTAATGACGACGTTAGAAGTTCGAAGCCAGAAGTTGGAAGTGCGGAAGCCAGAAGAGACGAGGCAGGCTTGCCTTCACTCGTCGCGGTGGACGGTTTCCATCGAGAACGCGGGCAGGCAGACGGCGATGTATTCGGCGCCGTCGCCCTCGGGGCTGCTGTAGCGCACCCACTCGCCGGGATGGGCGACGACGGCCTGGCCGGCACGGACCTGCAGCGTGCCGTGCTCGTGCTCGACGTGCAGGACGCCTCGCAGCACGACGGTGACTTCCTCGAACTCCGGACGCTGGCCTGGCTCGACCCATCCGGCCGGCGAGACCATCCGCGCGACGCTAACGGATTGATGACCTGAGTTGACGCGGCCCGCATATTCCTCGATCCGCTTGGGCTTGTTGCCCGCGGCGGCGATGACAGTGGGTTGAGCGATGAGCGTCGGCATGTGGTCTCCTTGAAGTGCGTCGATAAGTCAGAAGTTCGAAGTCTGAAGCCAGAAGTCGCGAAGTGTTGGCGGCTACTCTACAGGAGCGTGCGTCAAGATAGAGATGAAGGCGCGACGAGCTTCACGCGAAGGGCGCGAAGGACGCGAAGGATCATGAGAGTCATCGAGATCTCGACGTTTGGCGGACCAGACGTTCTCAGGCCCGCCGAGCGGCCGGGCCCGACGCCCGGTCCCGGCGACGTGCTCATCGACGTCGCGGCCGCGGGCGTCAATCGTCCCGACCTCATGCAGCGGCAGGGTCACTATCCCCCACCGGCAGGCGCGAGCGACATTCCGGGGCTCGAAGTCGCGGGCCGCATTGCCGCGCTTGGACCGGTCGATGCGAATGGCACACCGCCACGGTCGGCGTCTGGCCGCGCGTGGCAGGTCGGCGACGCGGTGCTCGCGCTCGCGGCCGGCGGCGGTTATGCCGAACGGATCGCCGTGCCAGGCGCGCAGTGCCTGCGCGTACCGCGCGGTCTCGCGATGCACGAGGCCGCGGCGATTCCCGAGACGTTCTTCACGGTCTGGACGAACGTCTTCGATCGCGGACGCCTGGCGGCCGGCGAATGGCTGCTCGTCCACGGCGGCACGAGCGGGATCGGCACGACGGCCATCCAGCTCGCGTCAGCCCGCGGCGCGCACGTGCTGGCCACGTCAGGGACGGACGACAAGTGCCGCGCCTCCGAACGGCTCGGCGCGGTGCGCGGCATCAACTATCGGACCGAGGACTTCGTCGAGGTCGCGCGCGAGGTCACGAACGGCGCGGGCGTCGACGTCGTGCTCGACATGGTGGGCGGCGCGTATGCTCCGCGCAATCTCGAGGCGCTCGCCCGCGGCGGACGCCTCGTCCAGATCGCGACGATGGGCGGAGCCACGGCGACGATCTCGCTGCTCACGGTCCTGCGCCAGCATCTGACGATCACGGGCTCGACGCTGCGTCCGCGCTCGCCAGCCGAGAAAGGCGCGATTGCCGCCGCACTCGAACGCGAGGTCTGGCCGCTCATCGAATCCGGCGTCGTCCGTCCAGCCATCGACAGCCGCTTCGCCCTCGCCGACGCCGCCGCGGCGCACGTCCGCCTCGAAAGCGGACGCGCGATCGGCAAGGTTGTGCTCGACGTCCGGGAGTTCTGACGTCGAGCAAAGTTAGAAGTTT
>CALFMR010000391.1 GCA_937880585.1 uncultured Acidobacteriota bacterium | reverse complement strand
ATCGTCAGAAACGGCCGGAGCGGCTGGAACGCCTGCCACCCCGAGCGCCGAGGCGAGGGCGGTTGCGAAACCGTAGACGTCGCGCGCCTTGATCGTCAGCCGGTGGTCGGCATTCGCGCCCGTCAGCGTCAGGCTCGGCTCGACGACGTACAACCGGTTGAGCGCGTCGGTCGGCGTGCCCATGCGGCGCCGCGACGAGAAGTCCTTGGTGTTCCGAACGGCCCTCGGGCCGAACCCGAGAAAATCAGCGTCGAGCGAGACGACGACGTCGGCCTTGTCGAGACGGTAGATGGCGTCGGCGTCAGGCACGCCGCCCTGGACCGTGCCGTAGACCGGATCCCATTGATGCCACTTGACTTGCGGCAACGCCGTCATCAGCGTTTCCATCTGATCGATGACGGTCGGCGAGCTGATGGGCTCGGTCAGGATGCGGAAGCCGGCGCCGCCCGCGCCGCGAAGCGGGGCGAGTGCGGTCTGGAGCGCGGCCGTGAATGCCGGCCAGGTCGCCTCGTTGCCGAGGTTCAGGATGTTGCGCGAACGATCGGGATCGTAAAGGTTGAGGACCGAGGCCTGCGCGAGGACGTCGGTGGCGCCGAGGCTGGCCGGGTGCTCAGGATTGCCCTCGAGTTTGGTCGGCCGCCCCATGTGGTTCTCGGCCAGGAGGGGCATGCCGACGCCGCCGATGGGCATCGACGTCGCGTAGAACAAAGGACGGCCGGGGACGATCTCTTCCGGCTGCGTGACGTAGGGCACCAGCTTTTCGGGCGGCTGCCGCGTGCAGGCGCTCACGCCGGCCAGGGCGAGCGAGGCGCCCATCAGCTTCAGGAATTGACGACGGCCCGCCGGATCGGTGAATTCGGCCGCATTGGCGGGGAATTCCTCGTGCAGGTAGCTCTGGAAATCCGGGGTGCCGGACAGCTCCTCGAGGCTGCGCCAGTAGGCGCGCCCTTCGAGGCCGTTGAGTTTCGTGCGAATGTCGTCGAGCGTCATGGGCGTAGTCGGGCGAGACACGGCGTCAGCGGTGGCAGATCGAGCAGCTCGTCATGTGCCGGACGTCGGCCACGCCGTATTCCTTCTTCAGGCGCAGACCGAGCTCGATCTGGTTCGCCGGCGCCTCATAGGCCATGTTGAAGACTTGATCGCGGGGGCGGAGGTATTTTTCCGGCGCCCGGTGGCAGTTGAGGCACCAGCCCATGAGGAGCGGCGCGGCCTGGTAGGTCAGCGCCATCTGGTCGACGCGGCCGTGGCAGGTGGCACAGCCGACGCCTTGGTGCACGTGGATTTCGTGGCTGAAATAGACGAAGTCCGGCAGGTCATTGACCCGAATCCACGTCAAGTTCTTGTTGTCCCGCAGGCTGGCGCGCACCGGCTCGAGCATCGGCGCGTTCGTCCAGATTTGCGAGTGGCAGTTCATGCAGGTCTTCGTGGGCGGGATTCCGGCAAACTCAGAATTCTCGACTGACGTGTGGCAGTACCGACAGTCGAGGCCGACGCCTGAGACGTGGTGCTTGTGGCTGAAAGGGACCGGCTGGTTGACGACTTCGTTCTGCTTGGTGACCCACGAGGAGAACATCAGGGTCCAGACGACCCAGCTCAGCAGAATGACGAAGCCCAGGACACCGGCGATCGTGAGGCGCGCAGTCGCGTTGGCGCTGCGGGGAAATATCTGGCTCATAAGAGGCAGCGGGCGCCCTAAAGCCTACATGAAAACGATGTCGGCCGGCGACCTCTGGGTCGGCGCTGGACGGTGCCGGCCCTTGGCAGGGCTGACGGGCACGGGCGCGATCGCGTGAGGCACGCTGTCCGGGCGGGCGGTACTCCCAGACGGCTCTATATAATGTGAAACATTTCACAATCCTGTCAAATCCCTGTCCGGCGATCCGCGATTGGACCAATGTTCATGGGCGTATTGCACCGCGCCGCTCACCGGGTCCGCGGCGCCGCTCGCCGATCCCGGCCGCTCGCGCCGCGTCCTGGGCTATTGTCTGAGCACGTCGCCGGCGACTCGCCGCGACGCGAGGTCCCATGACCGCCATCGAGCTCCGTGACGTCACGAAGCAGTTCGACAATCAGATCGCCGTCGGCGCGCTGTCGCTCGACGTGCCCGCCGGCTCCATCTACGGCTTCATCGGCCCCAACGGCTCGGGTAAAACGACGACGATCCGCATGGTGATGGACATTCTCGCGCCCGATCGCGGGTCCATCCAGGTGTTCGGCAAACCGAGCCGCTCGCCCGTGCGCGACGACATCGGATACCTGCCCGAGGAGCGCGGGCTGTACAAGCGCATGACCGTGCGGCAGGTGCTCCGTTACTACGGCCAGTTGAAAGGACGCTCGCTCGCCGACCTCGATCGCGCGATCGCCAGCTGGCTCGACCGGCTGCAGCTCGGCGCGTACGTGGACAAGAAGGTCCAGACGCTGTCGAAGGGCATGTCGCAGAAAGTGCAGTTCATCGCGACCGTCATCGCCAAGCCGCGGCTGTTGATCCTCGACGAGCCGTTCTCCGGCCTCGATCCCGTCAACGCCGACGCGCTTCGCGACGCGGTTCTCGATCTCCGCCGCGACGGGACGACGGTCGTCTTCTCGACGCACGACATGGCGACGGCCGAGCGGCTCTGCGATCGGCTCTTCATGATCTTCAAGGGCCGCAAGGTGCTCGACGGCACGCTCGACGAGATTCAGGCCGCGCACAGCCAGAACGTCGCGCGCGTCCGTACGGCCGGCGGCGCCGCGATTCTCGACGACCTTCCGGGCGTCGCGCGCGTGGTCGACACGGGCAACGCCCAGGACGTGGAGCTCTCGGGCGATCCGCAGCAGTTCCTCGCCGCGCTCGCGGCCCGCACGGCCGTGTATCAGTTCGAGTTGAAGAAGCCCTCGCTGCACGACGTGTTCGTGCAGATTGCACGGCCGACCGCCGAAGACCTGGCCGTGCCGGCGGGAGGCGGCCGATGAGCCGGATGCTGATCGTCGCGCGCACCGAGTTCCTGACGCTCGTCCGCACGAAGGCGTTCATCATCGGCATCCTGGCGATGCCGGTCATCGTCGGCCTGTCGATCGTGTTCCAGATTTTCGCGGCGACGCACGCCGATACCAGCGATCACACGCTGGCGGTCGTCGATCGCACGGGCGCGCTCTACGACACGCTGGCGGCGGCGGCCGACGAGCACAACGCGAGCGGGGTGTCGAACGGCAAGCGGACAGGACCGCGCTTCCTGCTGACGCGGGTCGATGCGGCGGGCCGATCGCCGGCCGAGCTCGAAGCGACGCTCTCCGATCGCGTGCGCCGGCGCGAGCTGTTCGGCTTCGTCGAGATTCCGGCGAACGTGCTCGCATCGCCCGCCGGCGCCAGCGATGACGAGCAACTGGCGTATTACACGGAGACGCCCTCGTACACGGCGCTGTCCGACTGGATCCGCGACGCGGTCGGCGCGGCCGTGACGGCGCGGCGGCTCAAGGCCGCCAACGTCGATCCCGATCTGGTCAAGACGCTCACACGGCCCACGCGCGTCACGACGCTCGGGCTCGTCCAGCGCAACGCGGACGGCACGATCAGCGAAGCGAAGCGAACCGACGCACTGCAGACGTTCGTCGTGCCGTTCGCGCTGGTGTATCTGCTGTTCCTGTCGGTGATGGCGAGCGCGCCGCAGTTGCTGACGGCGGTCATCGAGGAGAAGCTGAGCCGGATCAGCGAGGTGCTCATCTCGTCAATCACGCCGTTCCAGCTCATGGTCGGCAAGCTCATCGGCGTGGCGTCCGTGTCCGCGCTCCTCGCCCTCGTCTATCTGGTGGGCGGCATGTACGTCCTGGCGTCGACCGGGCACCTCTCGGCGATTCAACCCGCGCTCATCGGGTGGTTCGCGGTGTTCCTGTTGTGCGCGGTGCTCATGTTCGGGTCCGTGTTCGTGGCGATTGGATCGGCGTGCTCGGACATCAAGGACTCGCAGAGCATGATGCAGCCGATCATGATCCTGCTCGTGCTGCCCCTCATCGCGGCGCCGGTCGTCCTGCGCGCGCCCGGATCGACCATCGCCGTCGTCGCGTCGCTCATTCCGACCGCGACGCCGTTTCTCATGCTGCTGCGGCTCGCGATGACACCTCCGCCGCCCTTGTGGCAGGCGTGTCTGTCGGTCGCGTTGACGCTTGGCACGGCGGTCGTGTTCGTGTGGGCGGCGGGCCGGATTTTCCGTGTCGGGCTGCTCATGCAGGGCAAGCCGCCGAATCTGCCGGAGCTCTTGCGGTGGATTCGACAGTGACGGCCGGGCGACGAACGACGATGGCGAGGCGGTGCGGGTGGCGATGACAGACGAGCGGTGGGACGCGGAGGTCATCGTGGCCGGCGCCGGGCCGGCCGGCGCGTCGGCCGCGCGTGCGCTTGCCTCGGCGGGCGTCGACACGCTTCTCGTCGATCGCGCGGCATTTCCCCGCAACAAACCCTGCGGCGGCGGCATCAGCGCGCGCGCGTTCCGGCGGCTGCCGTGGCTCGAGGCCGCCCTCGCCGGCGTCGACGTCCACGCCGTCCGTCGTCTGCACCTCGAAGGCCCCGAGTCGGCGGTGCTCGATCTCGAGACGCACGCGCCCTGCGTGATGCTCGTGCGCCGCGTGGAGCTCGACCACGCGATCGTTCGCGCCGCCGAAACCGCGGGCGCGCGTCGTCTCGATGGCTTCGAGATCACGCAGGCCGCGATGGACGATGACGGTGTGACGCTCTCGGCGCGCGACGGCCGTCAGCTTCGAGCGCCCGTCGTCGTCGCGGCCGATGGCGTGCACAGCGTCATCGGCAAGCGGCTCGGCGTCAATCGGCGCTGGCCGCGTCAGAGTCTCGCCATCGACATGATGGAGGAGACGCCGGTCGAAACGCTGAGTGCGGCGCGCCCGGACGTGCTGTGGGTCGCCTACGCGCACGAGGATCTCGACGGCTACGCGTACATCTTTCCGAAGACGCATCACGTCAACGTCGGCATCGGATGTCTGCTGTCGCACTTCGACGCGCACGTCGACGAAGCGCCGTACACGCTGCAGGAGCGATTCGTCGCCTCGCTGACGCGGCGCGGCGCGCTCGAGGGCCGGTCCGATCGTGGTTGCTTCACGCCGTTTCTCATTCCGGTCGGTGGGCCGCTCGCGCGAACGGCGCACGGCCGCGTGCTGTTCGCCGGCGATGCGGGCGGATTCGTGAACGCGATCACCGCCGAAGGCATTTACTACGCGATGGTCTCGGGCCAGCTCGCCGGCGAGACGACGGCGGCGGCCGTTCGTCGTCGCGCACCAGCGGCGGCCGGCCGTGCGTACGAGCGCGCGTGGAAGAAGGAGATCGGCGCCGAGCTTCGCGACGCCGTGCTCGTGCAGCGCTATCTGTTCCGCCATCACGCGCGCGTCGCGCACGTCATTGCGGGCGCGTCACGGTCATCCGCGCTGACCGAGGCGATTCTCGACTACACGCGCGGCGACCTGTCGTACGGCGCGCTCAAACGGCGCCTGCTCTGGCGCTTTCCCCGCACGATGTTCCGCATGGCGCGCGAACGCCGGCCGGCCGACCCACTCGCCGCGTCGTAAGACACGATGGCCGCGCGGCGTTTCGTTCTCGCCTGTGCCGCCATCGCCGCGCTCGTCGCCGGTCTCGCGGCCGGGCGCGCGCCCGACCCCGTCGTCTATCGCGTCACGATCCCTGAACCCGCGCACCACTGGCTGCAGGTGGACGCGACCTTTCCCGACATCGGCCGCGCGCCGCTCCGCGTGCGCATGAGCCGGTCGTCGCCCGGCCGCTACGCGGTCCACGAGTTCGCGCGCAACATCTTTTCGTTCCAGGCATTCGACGACAGCGGCCGCCCGCTCGCCGTCACGCGTCCCGGCGCTGATGAGTGGGACGTCGCCGGACACGACGGCACCGTTCGGATCGTCTATCGCATCTTTGGCGACGACGCGGATGGAACGCATCTCGCTGTCGATACGACGCACGCGCGCATCAACATGCCGGCGACGTTCCTCTGGGCCGTGGGCGATGACCTGCGTCCCATTCGCGTCACCTTCACGCCGCCGGCCGGCCGATCGTGGCGCGCCGCGACGCAGCTCTTCGCGACGAGCGATCCGCTGACGTTCACCGCGCCGAACGTGCAGTACTTCATGGACAGCCCCACGGAGCTCGCCGATCTGCGCGAGGCGCGCTTCGACGTCGCGGGACCGGACGGCGTCACCGCGCGCTTCCGGCTCGCCGTGCACGCGAGCGCCGATACGAGCGATGCGGACGTCGCGGCGCTCGGCACGCTCCTCGCGCGGCTCGCGCGCGAACAAGCCGCGGTCTTCGGCGCGTTCCCCACGTTCGAGCCTGGCGAGTACACGTTCCTGCTCGACTACGTGCCGTGGGCCGACGGCGACGGCATGGAACATCGCAACAGCACGGCGATTTCCGATCCGGGCGTGTCGCTCACGACCGATAGCGGCCGCCGCGCGGCGCTCGACTCGATGTCGCACGAGCTGTTTCACATCTGGAACGTCGAACGGATTCGTCCCGTCGGGCTCGAGCCGTTCGACTTCACGCGCGAGAACGTGACCTGCTGCCTCTGGCTCGCCGAAGGCTTCACGCAGTACTACGGCCCGCTGCTTCTCGCCCGCGCCGGCCTCGGCGCGGCACCTCCGATCGACAACGTCGCGGCGGTCCTCGATTCGCCCGCGCGCGGCGTGCGCTCGGCGGTCGGCATGAGCGAAGAGGCGCCGTTCACCGACGCGGCCGTCGCCGACGAGCCGACAGACGACGCGCGGACGTTCGTGTCGTACTACACGGGCGGCGCGGCGCTCGCGTTGGCGCTCGATTTCTCGCTGCGCGAGCGGTCGGGCGGCGCGGTCTCGCTCGACGACTACATGCGCCGGCTGTGGCGGACCTACGGCGCGCCGGCCGATCCGCGTCCCGGCTTCGTCCTGACGCCGTACACATTGCGCAACCTGCGCGACGCGCTCGCGGCGATTGCGACGCCGGCCTTTGCCGATGATTTCTTCGATCGCTACGTCGAAGGCCGCGAGACACCTGATTACGCGCATCTGCTGGGACTCGCCGGATATCGCCTGCAAGCCGCGACATCGGCGCGCGCGTGGGCCGGCGACGTGCCGGTCCTCGACGCCGGCGGCACGCTCGTCGTCGGTGTCACGGCCGACGGAGCGCGCGTGCCCGTGCCGTTCGACACGCCGCTCTATCGCGCCGGCATCGACGAAGGCGATCGCATCGTCTCGATCGACGGCCGTCCCGCCACGTCCGCGGCCTGGGCCGCGCTCGCGACCCGCGCGCCTGGCGACGCGGTCAGTCTCGTCGTCGCGCGCCGCGACGGCCATCGCGACACGACGCGTCTTGTCCTCGAGCGGGACCCAGATGTGCTCGTCACCGCGATCGACGCCGGCGGCGGCCGGCTCACGCCCGAGCAGGCACGGTTCCGCTCGCAGTGGCTCGCCAGCAGGACGAAATAGAGGGGACAGGGAACAGGGATTGTGGAGCCCTGGGCCTTCAGGCCCAGGGGGAACCTCGAACCAGAGCGCTCGCCGCCGGGCCTGAAGGCCCGGGGCTCCGCAAACACGATACATGTCCGGACCTTTATACTTGCCGCCCATGGCCGATGTTGCGGCATCTCCTCCCCCCGACCGGCGGCTCGGACGCGTGTTCCTGGGCATCGTCTTCGTCGAGGTCCTCACGATCGCGGGCCTGTACGCGTTCGGATGGTATTTCCGCTGATCGATGAGCACGCTTGACTGGGTCATCGTCGCGGCCTATCTCGTCTGGATTGTCTGGGATGGGCTCCGGCTGAGCCGCCGCACGAACGAAGTCGAAGGCTACTTCCTCGCGAGCCGCAGCCTGCCGTGGTGGGCCGTCGGGCTGTCGGTGATGGCAACGCAACTGAGCGCCATCACGATGACGAGCACGACCGGGCAGGGCTACGCGGACGGTATGCGCTTCGTGCAGTTCTATCTCGGGCTGCCGATCGCGATGATCATCCTGTCGGTCACGGTCGTGCCGTTCTTCTGGCGCGCGAACGTGTTCACCGCGTACGAGTACCTCGAGCGGCGCTTCGACGCGAAGACGCGCGCCTTGACCGCGCTGCTGTTTCTCGTCTCGCGCGGCCTCTCCTGCAGCGTCATCGTCGCGGCGCCGGCCGTCATCCTGTCGATCGTCCTCGGCTGGGACCTGACGGCGACCGTGCTCGCGATCGGATTGCCGACGGCGGTCTACACGATGTTCGGCGGCGTGCAGGCCGTGACCTGGACGGACGTCAAGCAGATGGGCGTCATCATCGCCGGCATCGTCGCCGCGGTCGTCGTGCTCATCGCCGGCCTGCCGCACGGCGTCAGCCTGACGTCGGCGCTTCACATCGCGGGCGCGGTGGGCAAGACGCGCGCGCTCGACTTCACGTTCGACGTGCACCAGGACTACACGTTCTGGTCCGGTCTCATCGGCGGCCTGTTCCTCGCGCTGTCGTACTTCGGCTGCGATCAGAGCCAGGTGCAGCGCTACCTGACCGCGCGATCGGTGGACGAGGGCCGCAGCTCGCTCTTCATGAGCGCGTTCGTCAAGATTCCGCTGCAGGCGCTCATCCTCCTGACCGGCGTGCTGATGTTCGTCTTCTTCATCTTCCACGCCGAGCCGCTGCTGTTCGATGGACGCGCCCTGCACGAGATTCAGGCGAGCGGCCGGACGGCCGACTACCAGGCGATCGATCGCGACTACGAACGGGCGCACGACGCGCGCATGACGGCCGCTCGCGCGATGGCGGCCGGCTCGGACGGGGCTCGCGACGCGTTCGTCGCCGCGGACGCGGCGGTACACGTCGCCCGCGCGCGCGCCGTGGCGCTCGTCAAGGACGTCGAGCACGACGACACGTGGACGGACGTCAACTACGTCTTCCCGAGCTTCGTCGTCGAACACATGCCGATTGGCCTGGTCGGCCTCATCATCGCGGCGATCTTCGCGGCGGCCATGTCGAGCATCGCCGCCGAGCTCAACTCGCTCGCGACGACAACGGTGATCGACGTGTACAAACGTCACATCCGAGCGGAGGCCGACGATGCGCACTACCTGCGCGTGTCGAAGCTGGCGACGGGCGCGTGGGGCGTGTTCGTCTGCCTGATGGCGGTCTACGCCGTGCGGCTCGGATCGCTGATCGAAGTCGTGAACCGCTACGGGTCGTACTTCTACGGATCGCTGCTCGGCGTCTTCATCCTCGCGCTCGGGACCAAGAAGGCGAACGGACACGGCGCGTTCTTCGGCCTGCTCGCCGGCATGGCCGCGGTCGGCGTCGTCGCCGTACACTGGCACGTCGCCTATCTCTGGCTCAACGTCGTCGGCGCCGTCGTCGTCACGATCGTCGGCGCCATCATCAGCCGCGCGACCATCTCGCGGGCGACGTAACGGGGTTCCCCCTGGGCCTTCAGGCCCAGGGGAACCCGGGCAGTTGCGTGCGATTTCCGCTAATTCAG
The DNA here is from genome assembly GCA_937880585.1 of uncultured Acidobacteriota bacterium. Classification (GTDB taxonomy): domain Bacteria; phylum Acidobacteriota; class Vicinamibacteria; order Vicinamibacterales; family SCN-69-37; genus CALFMR01. Next base: position 8,295 of record CALFMR010000391.1, on the reverse strand, counting down.
GACGTCGTCGGCCGTGACGACCTGGACGTCGCCGAGGTGCGCCGCGCGGATCGGCGCTTCGATGCGTGCGAGATCGCCGACGACGACCGTGACGAAGCGGCTCGAATCGAGATAGCGCCGCGCCGCGGCTTGTACGTCGTCCGCGCTCACCGCCTCGATGCTGGCGACGTAGTCGCGCAGTCGTGATTCCGGCAGGTCATAGATGGCGAGCGGAGCCACCTGACTGGAGAGACCGGCCGTCGTCTCGAACGCGGCAGGGAAGCTGAGCGCTTCCATGTTGCGCGCGCGCGCCAGCTCCTCGGCGGGAACGGCCGCGTCGTGCAGGCGATCGATCTCCTTGAAGAATTCGCCGAGCGCCTCGGCCGTCTTGTCGCCCTTGACCGCGCCGCCCGCCTCGAATGGTCCCGCCCCGCGCCGCATGACGAACGCCGACGACGCGCGATAGGCGTAGCCGTGCGCCTCGCGGAGATTCTGGTTCAGCCGCGACGTGAACGGTCCGCCGAGGATCGTGTTCAGCACGTCGATCGCGGCCGCATCCGGCGCGCGGCGCGCGGCGCCCATCGCGCCCATGCGGATCTGGGACTGCGACGCGCCGGGCGCGTCGATGAGATAGATGCGCCGAGTCGCGGGCGCCGAGGTCCGCGACGGCGCCGCCGGTGCCGGCGACCTCGCGGCCGTGCCGCGCGCCCACGCGCCGAACGCGCGCTCGAGCTCGGGGACGAGCGTCGACGCCGTCACGTCGCCGGCGACGAGCACGGTGGCCAGACCGGCGCGATAGTGCGCGCCATAGAAACGGCGAAGATCCGGCGCGGTGATGGCGGTCGTCGCGGCGCGCGTGCCCGCGATCGGCGTGCCGTATCGATGCGCGGCCCCAAAGATGAAGCGAGACAGCGCAGCCTCGGCGAGCGCCGCTGAATTGTCGCGCGTCTGGAGGAGGCCGGTCAGGCGATCCTGCCGCACACGTTCGATCGCGTCCGGTGCGAACCCCGGACGGAGGATCTCGTCGGCGAGGATCGGCAGCGCCGCATCGAGCCGCGACGCGAGCACGTGCAGGTGAACGGTGGTCGCGTCGAACGTGGCGTCGGCCGTGATCGTCGCGCCGGCGCGGGCCGCGGCATCGGCGAGCGCGACGGCATCGCGCCCGCCCGCGCCCTCGTCGAGCATGGCCGCCGTGAAGCTCGCGAGCCCGTCGCGTCCCGCCGGATCCGCGTCCGCGCCGGCTCGAATGATGACCGTGACGTCCACGATCGGCACGTCGTGCCGCTCGATCAGCCAGACGGCCAGTCCGTTCGGCAGCGTGCGGCGTTCGATGGGCGGCAGCGTGAGCGACGGCACCGGACCCGGTACCGGCGGCCTGGAGCGATCGGGAGCCTGACGGGCGGAGGCGGCGTATGGCGCGACGGCTATCTGCTCCGCCATGGCGCGAGGCGTGGCCTTCGCCAAGGCTCCGGCCCGCACGCCCACGCCCGCGCTCACGGCGCACAAGGCGAACCCGCAGGCAACGGCGCGCGCGTGTGACGACAGACGCGTGCTCACTTGGCCTCCGGGACGATCGACAGCTCGACGCGCCGATCGCGCGGCAGCCACTGGTCGAGCGCGGCTCGGACGTCGTCGGCCTGCAGCGCCTCGTAGCGGCCGAGATCCGCGGCGAAATAGTCGGGATGGCCGGTGAGCGATTCGTACGCGTTCATCTGTCGCGCCTTGCCCGCGATCGTCTGCATGCCGTCGACGAACGTCGTCTCGATGCCGCTCCGCGCGCGCTCGAGCTCGTCGGCGGTCGGCGGCGTGGTGCGCAGCGCGTCGAGCTCGCGGTCGACCGCGGCGACGATGCGCGCGAGCACGTCGGCGGGTGAGGCGGAGGACGGACGCGCGGTGACGTCGATCAGGAAAATCGATCCGTGCGGCGACGGGTTTTCCGACGCCGAGACCTCCTGCGCGAGCGGGTCGTCGTACACGAGCCGCTTGTACAACCGCGAGCCTTTGCCATCGGCGAGCACGTGCGCGAGCACGTCCAACGCGGCGTCACCCGGCGCGAAGCGGGCCGGCGTCGGCCAGCAGAGAAAGATGCGCGGGAGATTGACGCGGTCGGTGAGCGTCTCGCGCGTGACGCGCGTGAGCGCGACCGGCGGGAACACAATCGGCGCGGGCCGCGGCCGCGCGGTGACGTCGCTGAACCAGTGTTCGACCCGGCGTCGCGCGTCGGCCGGTTCGATGTCGCCGGCGATGACCAGGGTCGCGTTCGACGGCGTGTAGTACGTCTTGAAGAACGTCACGACGTCCGCGTAGGTCGCCGCCGACAGGTCGTCGATGTAGCCGACGACCGGCCAGTGATACGGGTGTGACGGCGGATAGAGCAGCTCGGTGATCCGCAGGTAGGCCTTGCCGTACGGCGCGTTCAGATAGGACTGTTGCAGCTCGTTCTTGACGATCTCGCGTTCGGCGTCGACGACGGCCGGCGTCAGGGCGTCGAGCAGGTACTGCATGCGATCCGATTCGAGGAACAACGCGAGATCGAGCGCGTTCGACGGGACCTGCTCGTAGTAGGTCGTCTCCTCTTCGGTCGTCACCGCGTGTGCCGCGCCGCCGGCGGCGTTGAGCAGCGTGTCGATCTCGCCTTTCTTCACGTGCGCGGATCCGTCGAACATCAGGTGCTCGAAGAGGTGCGCGAAGCCGGTGTGGCCCGGCGTCTCTCGCGCGGATCCGACGTGGTACGCGAGGTCGATCGCGACCTGCGGCACGCGATGATCTTCCTGGAGGATGACGGTGAGGCCGTTCGGCAGCGTGAAGCGCGTGTACGGGACCGAGAGCGACGCGACGAGCGGCGCCGACTGGGCGTGGACGATCGCCACCGCCAGTACGCCGGCCGCGGCCGCCAGGGTCCATCGCTTCGGCATGCGTGCGCTCCTCCGGCAGACAGTCTAAGCTGGGCGTCTATGTTTTCGTCGCGGCTGCCCGCGCGCCTGACGCCGAACGCGGTGAGCGTCGATCTCGCGCGTCTCCGCGCCGCCGGCGTGCCGCTCGTCGATCTGACGGAGACGAATCCCACGGCCGCCGGCCTCGCCTATCCGCCCGATCTGCTCGCGCCGCTCGCCGACGCGCGCTCGCTGAGATATCGGCCGGCGCCGTTCGGCGATGCTGAGGCGCGAGGAGCCGTGGCCGCGTCGTACGGCAAACCGCGTGCGGCGCTTTCCCTGGGCCTGAAGGCCCAAGGCTCCGTACGGCAACGACACGTCCGCGGCTCGGCTACTCCGTGGAGCCCTGGGCCTTCAGGCCCAGGGGAACTATCGCCCGATCGCGTCATCCTCACGTCGAGCACGAGCGAAGCGTACTCGATGCTGTTCAAGCTCCTGTGCGACCCCGGCGACGCCGTGCTCGTGCCGCGGCCGAGCTATCCGCTGTTCGATCTGCTCGGCGCACTCGACGCCGTGCGACTCGTGCCGTATCGGCTGGACGCCGACGCCGCATGGGCGATCGACCGCGCGGATCTCGAGCGCCGTCTCACGCCCGACACGCGTGCCATCCTCGTCGTCAGCCCCAACAACCCAACGGGATCGTGCGTCCGCGCGGACGACCGCGACTGGCTCGTGCAGTTGGCGCGTGAACGCCGGATGGCGATCATCGCCGACGAGGTGTTCGCCGATTACCCGCTGTGTCCTCGCCCAGACGCCTCGTCGTTCGCCGGCGTCGACAGTGCGCTGACGTTCACGTTGGGCGGCTTGTCGAAATCCGTTGGATTGCCGCAGGTGAAGCTCGCGTGGATCGTCGTGAGCGGCCCCGATGACGATGTCGCCGCGGCACTCGCGCGGCTCGAGATCATCGCGGACACCTATCTTTCCGTGTCGACGCCGGTGCAGGTCGCCGCGCCGCGGCTCATCGCCGCCGGCCGCGTCGTGGGCGACGCCATTCGCGCGCGCATCACGCGCAACTTCGCGCACCTCGCCGAGGCGATCGGCACGCGGCCCGAGACGACGCTTCTGACGCCCGAGGGCGGATGGTCGGCCGTGCTCCGCGTGCCCGCCATCGCGTCCGAGGAAACGATCGTGCGCCAGCTCGTCGTCGACGGACACGTGGTCGTCCATCCCGGTTATTTCTTCGACTTCGATCGCGAGGCGTATCTCGTCGTGAGCCTGCTGCCGCAACCAGACGTCTTCGACGATGGAATCGCGCGCGTGCTCGCCGGCGTGGGCGAGGAGGTGCGGTGAGCGTGAAGCATGCCGGTGTGAATCTGCCGCTGTTTTCCGCGCGATCCACGCACGGATGGGGCATTGGCGAACTGCGGGATCTCGTGCCGCTCGCCAGGTGGCTCTCGGCCGCGGGGTTCGATCGCGTGATGCTCTTGCCGCTCGGCACGATGGAGGACGGCCAGTCGTCGCCCTACTCGGCGACGTCGACGCTGGCGATCGATCCGCTGTTCATCAGTCTCGAGGACGTGCCCGACTTTGCCGCGGCCGGCGGTGAGGCGCGCTTGTCGCCGCTCGCGCGCGAAAGTCTCGAGCTCGCCCGGAGCGCGGGCACCGTGCGATACGACCTCGTGCGGCGCGCCAAGGCCGACGCGCTCGCCCGCGCATTCGACGCGTTCCTCACCGCCGAGTGGGAACAGTTGACGCCGCGCGCGGCCGCGCTCGCCGCCTACATCGCGCGCGAACGCTGGTGGCTCGAGGACTACGCCCTGTTCCAGGCCGTCGCCGCCACGATGCCCAGTGTGCCGTGGCGCGTGTGGCCGGCGCCGCTGCGCGACCGCGAGCCCGCCGCGCTCGACGACGCCCGTCGTCAACTCGCGCGCGACGTGTTGCGGCAGCAGTACTGGCAATGGATTGCCGAAACCGAGTGGCAGGAGGCGCGCACCGCGGCGCGTGCGCTTGGCGTCGGCGTGTTCGGCGATCTGCCGTTCGTGGCCAACGCGCACAGTCCCGAGGTGTGGGCGCGCGCCAGCGAGTTTCGGCTCGACGTGTCGGTCGGCGTGCCGCCTGACGCCTTCAGCGCGGTCGGCCAGGACTGGGGCTTGCCCGCGTACAACTGGGACGCGATTGCCGGGACCGACTACGCATGGCTCCGGCAGCGCGCGCGACGCATGGCCGCGCTCTACGATGGCATCCGCGTCGACCACGTCATCGGTCTCTTCCGCACCTACTGCCGGCCGGCGCACGGCGATCCGTTCTTCTCGCCCGCCGACGAACCCGATCAACGCGCGCAAGGCCTTCGCGTGCTCACGCTGCTCGGCGAGAGCGGCGCGGCCATCATTGCCGAAGATCTCGGCCTCGTGCCCGACTTCCTGCGCGAATCGCTCACGGCCTTGTCCGTGCCCGGCTGCAAGGTGCTGCGCTGGGAACGGCAGTGGCGCGAGCCGGGCGCGCCGTTCATCGATCCGCGCGGCTATCCGGCCGATTCGGCCGCGATGACCGGCACGCACGACACCGAGACGCTCGCCATCTGGTGGGATGACCTGTCGCGCGAGGATCGCCATGCGCTCCTCGCACTGGCGGCCTCGGCGGGCGCGACCGATGCGCGGCTGCGCGTCGACTGGTCCCCGGCCGTGCGCGACGCGCTCCTCGGACTGATGTACCGCGCGGCCTCGCGCGAGCTCTTTCTGCCCATTCAGGATCTCTTCGGCTGGCCGGATCGGATCAACGTGCCCGGCACCGTGAGCGAGGCGAACTGGTCGTGGGCGCTGCCCTGGCCGGTCGATGCGCTCGCCGCCCAGCCGGAGGCCATCGCGCGGCAGACGACGCTGGCGGCGCTCGCGCGCGAGTCGGGCCGCGGCCTCGACGGATTAGACTAATCGCGTCGCCAAGCGTCCGGCACGGCCGGGGCGACCGAGGCACACATCCACATGAACGGGCCGAACTACCTGATTCGCGAGTACCCCCTGCAGCAGGGCGCGCTCGAAATCGCGTACATCGAGGAGTACTTCAGCGAGTTTCCCGAGCGCAAGACGGCCGCCGAGATCATGCAGCGGCTCGACGGGCGCGAGTTCCAGATCCTGATGGCCGAGGCGCCGCTCCCCGACGACGCCGCGACGTTCGTGCCGGTGTCCTACAAGGTCTCGCACGAACTGCGGCCCGAGGAGATCGACCCGAAGCTCGCCGACCTCGTCGGCCGCATCCAGGACTCGGTCGACTTCGCCGGCCAGCGCATCCTTTACAACTGGCTGGGCGCGACGCGGCTCGACTGGCGCGGCCAGGGCCATTTCCGCGCGCTGACCGAGGAGCAGGAAGTCTGGGCGGTCGCGCAGGGCTACTCCGAGATCATCGTCAAGACCAAGAACCGCTACTACGACATGCGCGGCACGCTCGACAGTTTGCAGTTCAACGTGATCAAGCTCGAGCCGGCGCCCGATCCGTTCGAGTCGAAGGTGTACCTCAGCAAGCGGCTGGGGCCGTTCGTGCTCGACGCGCACCGCAGCCAGCGCCAGGTCACGCGCGTGTGACACGTCGCGGCCGCGGCCGCCGACCATCGAGACAGGACACGAAACGACATGCCATCGGTAGAAAGCGGCTCCCAGTTGCGCGAATCGCGGCGTCTGGCGGCCGTGCAGACGCCCGTCATTCCCGTCGTGGGCCGTTGGATCGCCGAGACGCCCGGTACGATCTCGCTCGGCCAGGGCGTCGTGTCGTATCCGCCGCCGCCGGAAGTCGCCGAGGCCGTGCAGCGTTTCGGCGGATCGCTCGCCGATCATCGCTACGGGCCCGTCGAAGGCCTGCCCGCGCTCGTCGACGCGATCGAGCGGAAGCTCGCGGCCGAGAACGGCATCATCGTCCGCCCCTCGAGCCGCGTCGTCGTCACGGCCGGCGGCAATCTGGCGTTCATGAACGCGGTGCTCGCGATCACGGATCCCGGCGACGAGGTGATCCTGCTCGTCCCGTACTACTTCAATCACGAGATGGCCGTCGTCATCGCCGGCGCGCGGCCCGTCACGGTGGCGACGTCGGACGACTATCAGATTGACGTCGAGGCCATCGCGCGGGCGATCACGCCGCGGACGCGCGCGGTGGTCACCGTCTCGCCGAACAACCCGACGGGCGCGGTCTATTCGAAGGACGCGTTGTCCGCGGTGAATGCGCTGTGCCGCGAGCGCGGCGTCTTCCACGTCCACGACGAGGCGTACGAGTACTTCGTGTACGACGGCGCGCCGCACTTTTCTCCCGGGTCGCTCGCCGGCGCGGGCGCGCACACGATCTCGCTGTATTCGCTGTCGAAGGCGTACGGCATGGCGAGCTGGCGCGTGGGCTACATGGTGGCGCCCGAGTCGCTGTGGAGCGCGATCAACAAGATTCAGGACACGCTGCTCATCTGCGCGCCCGCCGTCTCGCAGCACGCGGCCGTGGCCGCGCTCGGCGTCGGCCGCCGGTACGCGGCCGAGCAGCTCGAGTCGCTCGCGGGCGTGCGCCGTCTCGTCTTCGACGCGTTGTCCGACTCGCACGTGCCGTGCGACGTGCCGCCCGCCGGCGGCGCGTTCTACTACTTCCTGCGCGTGCCGTCGACGATGACGCCGATCGCGCTCGTCGAGCGGCTCATTCGTGAGCATCGCGTCGCCGCCATGCCCGGCAGCGCGTTCGGCGACGAGCGGACGTGCTCGCTGCGCATCTCGTACGGCGCCCTCGATCGCGCATCGGTCGGCGAAGGGATCGCGCGACTCGCCGCGGGTCTTCGCGCGCTGGTGCGGGCGTGAAGGTCGTCACCTGGAACGTCAACGGCATTCGCGCGCGGCAGACCGAGCTGGCGCGCCTGCTCGACGACGAGCAGCCCGACGTCGTCTGTCTGCAGGAGATCAAAGCGGCATCCGACAAAGTGCCCGAGCTCGTCGTCGCCGCGGGCGGCTACTGGTGCTACTGGCACGGCGCCACCGGCTACTCGGGCGTGGCGCTGCTCATCCGTCACAGTTTTTTCACGACCCGGCCGGTGTTCACGCATCCGGCCTTCGATCACGAACAGCGGATCGTCGTCGCGGACCTGGATTCATGCGTCGTGGCCTCGGTGTACGTGCCGAACGGCGGCAAGGACTACGAGGCCAAGACGCGATTCCTCACGGCGCTGGCCGCGTGGTCGGCTGAAACGACACGCGCCGGGCGGACGTTGTTGATCTGTGGGGACCTGAACGTCGCCAGGGAGGAGCGGGACGTGCATCCGAAAGAGCGCAAGGCCAACCAGATCGGGACGCGGCCCGACGAGCGGACGCTCTTCGCGGAGCTGCTCGCGACGGGCCTGACCGACGTTGGGCGCGCGCTCGATCCGGACAACGACGCGCTTTTCACCTGGTGGCCGCCGTGGCGGCAACTGCGGCAGCGGAATATCGGC
>CALFMR010000390.1 GCA_937880585.1 uncultured Acidobacteriota bacterium | reverse complement strand
GCGGATTGCCGGCGTACTTCTCGTCGAACTGGACCTCGCCGCCGATCGTCGGGATGCCCATGCTGTTGCCGTACCCGCCGATGCCGGACACGACACCGCGAAGAATGCGGCGCGTGCGGGGATCGTCGATCGGACCGAAGCGCAGCGCGTCGAGCAGCGCAATCGGCCGCGCGCCCATCGTGAAGATGTCGCGGATGATGCCGCCGACGCCCGTCGCCGCGCCCTGGTAGGGCTCGATGGCTGACGGATGATTGTGCGACTCGATCTTGAAGACCGCCGCCAGGCCATTGCCGATGTCCACGGCGCCGGCATTCTCACCGGGCCCCTGCAGCACGCGCGCGCCCGTCGTGGGCAGCGTCTTCAGGTAGATGCGCGAGCTCTTGTAGCTGCAGTGCTCGGACCACATCACCGAGAACAGCCCGAGCTCGGTCAGATTCGGCTCACGCCCCATGAGCGTGACGATGCGCGTGTATTCCTCGGGCGTGATGCCGTGACGATCCAGCGTGGCGCGATCGAACGCCTGGCTCATCGCGTCACCGCCTGCGCCGCGCCGTGGCCCGCGAGCGCCTCGACGACCGATCGAAACAACACGAGTCCGTCGTCGCTGCCGAGCGCGCGCTCACACGCCCGCTCGGGGTGCGGCATGAGGCCGACGACATTTCGTCCCGCGTTACAGATGCCCGCGATGTTGTGCAGCGAGCCGTTCGGATTGGCGGCGTCGGTCGTCTCGCCCGCCGCGTCGGCGTAGCGAAAGATGACGCGGCCGTTCGCCTCGAGATCGGCCAGCGTCTCGGGCGGCGCGAAGTAGTTGCCTTCGCCGTGCGCGATCGGGATCCGCAGCACCTGGCCAGCCCGCGCCAGCCGCGTGAACGGCGTATCGGCGCGCTCGACGCGTACGCCAACCATCTCGCAGTGGAAGCGGACATCGCGGTTGCGCAGCATCGCGCCCGGGAGAAGGCCGCACTCGAGCAACACCTGAAAGCCGTTGCAGATGCCGAGCACCGGCCCGCCGCGATCGGCGAACGCCTGGACGGCAGCCATGACCGGCGAGAAGCGCGCGATGGCGCCCGTGCGCAGGTAATCGCCGTGCGAAAAACCGCCGGGCAGAATCACGACGTCGGCGTCGCCGAGCGACGTCTCCTTGTGCCAGACGAACCGCGCGTCCTCACCGAGGACGTGCTTCGCGGCGTGATACGCGTCGTGGTCGCAGTTCGATCCGGGGAACACCACGACCGCGAAGGTCATCGCCCGCCTCCGGGCGCGGCGGCCGCCGGCGCCTGATCGAGCAGTTCGACGCGGAAGCTCTCGATGACTGGATTGGCGAGCACGCGACTGGCGACGTCACGGGCGAGCGCCTCGGCATCAGCCGCCGACGTCGTCCGCAGATCGAGCTCGAAATACTTGCCCTGCCGCACGTCGGCGACCGTGTCGTAGCCGAGCGACTGGAGCGCCTCGCCAATGGTGTGGCCCTGCGGATCGAACACCGAGGGCTTGAGCGTCACGAACACGCGCGCTTTCATGCGTCCTCCGGCCGGATTCACGATCGCGCCGCAACCGCGGCCTCGACCGGCGTCCCGGCGAAGACGCGGTCGAAGATCGTGTCGGCGTGTTTCAACTGATCGTCGAGATCGAAGGCGCGTTCGAGATCAGCGCGCGGCAGCACCCGCGCAACGTCCGCGTCCTCGAGAAGCAGCGCCTTGAAGTCGCGCTGCTCGTGGAACGAGCGCATGCCATTGCGCTGCACCCACTCGTAGGCCTGTTCGCGCGACACGCCGCGGCGCGCCAGCTCGAGCAGCACGGTGCCGGAGAACACGACGCCGCGCGACCGGCCCAGGTTCTCGAGCATGCGCTCGGGATAGACCTGCATACCGGCGACAATCCGCGTAAACCGCCGCAGCATGTGGTCGATGGCGATGAAGCTGTCGGGAAGGATGACGCGCTCGACCGATGAGTGCGAGATGTCGCGCTCGTGCCAGAGCGCCACGTTCTCGAGCGCGGCCATGGCATTGGCGCGCACGAGCCGCGCAAGACCCACGATCTGCTCGCAGCCGATGGGATTGCGCTTGTGCGGCATCGCCGACGAGCCTTTCTGCCCGCGGGCGAACGGCTCCTCGATTTCGCCAATCTCCGTCTTCTGCAGGCCGCGAATTTCGAGCGCGAACTTCTCGAGCGACGCGGCAAGGATTGCCAGCGCCGTCAACAGCTCGGCGTGGCGATCACGCTGGATGATCTGAGACGAGACGGGCGCGGGCTGCAGGCCGAGGCGCCGGCAGACGTCTGCTTCGATCGACGGATCGAGGTGCGCGAACATACCGACCGCGCCCGAGATCTTGCCGACCGACACCGTCTCGCGCGCGCGCTCGAGGCGCGCACGGCTGCGCTGCACCTCGGCGTACCAGAGCGCCAGCTTCACACCGAGCGTCATCGGCTCGGCATGGACGCCGTGCGTGCGGCCAATCATCGGCGTCCGCCGGTGCTCGGCCGCGCGCCGGCCGATGGCCTCGGCGAGCGCGTCGACGTCGGCGAGCACGAGATCGCACCCGGCGCGCATCTGCAGCGCGAGCGCCGTGTCGAGCACGTCCGACGAAGTCAATCCGAAGTGCAGCCAGCGCGCGGCGGACCCCACGCGCTCGGCGACGGCTGTCGTGAACGCAATCACGTCATGCTGCGTCGTGCGTTCGATTTCCTCGACGCGCGCGACGTCGAAGGCCGCGCGCTCGCGCAACGTCCGCGCATCTTCGGCGGGGACGACGCCAGCCGCGGCCAGCGCGTCGGTCGCCGCCAACTCGACCTCGAGCCACGCGTCGTAGCGCCGCTGCTCGCTCCAGATAGCCCCCATCTCGGGGTGCGTATAGCGTGGAATCACCGAATCAGATCCTCAGCCGATCGGCCGTGATGCGCTCCTCGAGCGCGGGGCCGACGATGGTCGCGACGGGCGCACCGCCGCTGAACAGGTCCACGGCCACCTGCTGGACGTCGTCCGCGGTGACCTCGTCGATGGCCGACAACAGCTCGTCGAGCGAGAAGTGGCGGCCGAAGTAGATCTCGTGACGCGCGAGCTGCGACATGCGGCTCGACGTGTTCTCGAGGCTGAGCATGAGGCTGCCCTTGAGATGGTCCTTCGCGCGCTGCAATTCGGCCGCGCCAACCGGCGTCCGGCGCAGTTCAGCCAGCTCGGCGATCGTCAAGTCGATCACTTCGCCGACCTTGTCCGCCGCGCAGCCGGCATAGACGGTGATCGCGCCCGCGTCACTGTAGGTCGTCAGGCCGCTGAAAACCGCGTAGGCCAGCCCCCGATCCTCACGAATGTGCTGGAAGAGCCGCGAGCTCATCGATCCACCGAGGATCGTGTTGAGCACGTAGAGCGCGTGGCGACGCTCGTCGGCCTGCGGATAGGCGGCCGTGCCAAGACAGATGTGGCTCTGCTCGATGTCCTTCTGGCGCACGACGAGACCCGGCGCGACGGCCGGCGGCGCGTCGATCGACGTCGCATCGCCGACCGGGAGACCCGCGAACGCCCGCTCCACCAGCTCGCGCATCCGCTCGTGCTCGACGTGACCGGCGGCCGCGACGACGAGGTTGGGCGCAAGATAGGTGCGGGAAAAGTAGCGGCGGAGCTGATCGCTGTCGAACGAGCTGACGGTCTCTTTCGTGCCGAGGATCGGGCGGCCGAGCGGATGGCGAGACCAGAACTGCTGCGCGAAGACCTCGTGTACGAGGTCGTCGGGCACGTCCTCGACCATCTTGATCTCTTCGAGGATGACGCTCTGTTCGCGCTCGATGTCGATCGGCACGAGCGCCGGCCGCATGACCATGTCGCTCAGCAGATCGACCGCGAGCGGCAGGTGATCGTCGAGGACCTTGATGTAGTAGCTCGCGTATTCCTTTGCCGTGAACGCGTCGAGCTGGCCGCCGATCGAGTCGATCGTCTGCGCAATTTCCTGCGCCGACCGGCTCGCCGTGCCCTTGAACAGCATGTGCTCGACGAAGTGCGCGACGCCGCTTTCGGCGTCCGATTCGTGCCGCGATCCCCGCGTGAGCCAGACGCCAACCGTGACGGACCGGACGTGCGGCATGCACTCGGTGACCAGCCGCAGTCCCGAGTCCAACCGTTCAGAAACAACCATGGCCGACTTCCTGGAAGAAACCGGACGAGCAAAACCGTAAGTTGTTCACTGGATTGATTTTATGACCGCCAGCCAAGAACCGGATGATACCATGACGAGGCGGTTACGTTCCATTATCGCGCATTCGTTCCTGTGCTACCCGACCAGCCGTCTTCGCCGATCGATCTCTCCGGCCTCGAGCGTACGGAGCTGGAACAGGCCTTCGCCAGCCTCGGCCTGCCGGCGTTCCGCGGCCGGCAGGTGTTCCGCTGGATCTATGGTCGCGGCGTCACCGATTTTTCGGCGATGACCGACCTTTCGCGCGATCTTCGTTCGACGGCCGCCAACGCGTTCACGATTGCGACGCCGACCGTTGCTTCCTCGCAGACCTCGGAAGACGGCACGACGAAATTCCTTTTGCGGCTCGCGGACGGACGGCAGATCGAATCGGTCTACATCCCCGACACGCCGGCGAACACCTTCTGCGTCTCGACGCAGGTCGGTTGCGCCATCGGGTGCGCGTTCTGCCTGACGGGCAAGATGGGACTCGTACGACACCTGACGGCTGGCGAGATCGCCGGGCAGGTCCGCGTCATGGCGCATCGCACGGGACTCGCCGGTTCGGCCTTCAACGTCGTGCTGATGGGGATGGGCGAGCCGTTGCACAACTACGACGCCACGCGCAAGGCGCTCAGGATCCTCGCCGATTCGCAGGGACTCGCGTTGCACCCGCGCCGCGTAACGCTGTCGACGGTCGGCCTGCTGCCGGGACTCGAACGGCTGGCCGCCGATCCGGACATGCCGAACCTGGCGATCTCGCTGCACGCGACGACCGACGAACTGCGCGACCAGCTCGTGCCCGTCAATCGCCGCTACGATCTCGCCGCGCTCCTCGATGCCTGCCGCGCGCTGCCGCTCCGCAAGCGCTCGCGCATCACGTTCGAGTACGTGCTGCTCGCCAACGTGAACGACTCGGTTGCGGACGCGCGCCGCCTCGTGCGGTTGCTCGACGGCCTCAAGGCCAAGGTGAACGTACTGCCGCTCAACGCCGCGCCGGGCATTCCATTCGACCGTCCGTCGGACGCGCGCGTCGATGCCTTTGCCCGCACGCTCGCCGAACACGGCATCCGCGTCTCGGTGCGCAAGAGCCGCGGTCGCGATATCCGCGCCGCCTGCGGCCAGCTCATCGTCGAAGGCGAACGCGCGGCGGCCGGAGCGAAGCTCGCGGAGCGACTGCCGTCAAGTTAGAAGTTCGAAGCCAGAAGCCAGAAGTGGAAGAACGGTCTTACCGTTCCTCGACGCGCTTGGCGGCGGCTTCGACTTTTTCTTCCAGCTTCTTCTTGTAAGCGATCAGCCGATTGGCGAGCGCCGAGTCCGCCAAGGCCAGCATCTGCGCGGCAAGGACGCCAGCGTTGGTCGCGCCGGGCTTGCCGATGGCGACCGTGGCGACCGGCACGCCAGGCGGCATCTGCACGGTCGACAAGAGCGCGTCCCATCCCTTGAGGGCCGACGAGTCGATCGGCACGCCGATCACCGGAAGCGACGTGTGCGCCGCGACGACGCCCGCGAGGTGCGCAGCGGCGCCGGCGCCAATGATGAACACGCGCACGCCAGCGGCTGGCGCCTCGGCGACGAGCCGCATCACGCGCGCGGGTGATCGATGCGCGGACGCCACCGTCATCCGCCATGTCACACCGAGCTCGGTCAGCACGCTGCCGGCCGCGGACATCACGTCCGCGTCCGAATCGGACCCCATCAGAATTAGAACTTGTGTCATGTGGTTTTCGCTTTTCGCCCGATGTCTTTGCGGTATTGCATCCCGTCGAAATGCACGGCGGATACGGCTTGATACGAGGTCTTCATGGCCGCATCGAACGTTGTGCCGCGGCCGGTGATGGTCAGCACGCGACCGCCGGCCGTGACCAGATTGTCTCCCGAACGCTTCGTCCCCGCGTGGAACACGAGCGCATCCGGCACCGCCGCGGCCTCGTCGAGTCCGGTGATGACGGCGCCCGACATCGGTTTTCCCGGATATCCGGCCGCCGCGGCGACGACGCCGACCATCTTGTCGGTGGCGAGCGTGAGGCCGGGGTTCGTGAGCGCGCCCGTGGCCGCGTCGAAGAATGCCTGCGCGATCGGGCCCTCGATGAGCGGCAGCACGACCTGCGCCTCGGGATCGCCG
>CALFMR010000389.1 GCA_937880585.1 uncultured Acidobacteriota bacterium | reverse complement strand
ATCACCAAGCGCTTCCCGGGCGTCCTCGCGCTCGAGGACGTGAGCTTCGAGATCGCCGCCGGCGCGTGCCATGCGCTCTGCGGCGAGAACGGCGCGGGCAAGAGCACGCTCGGCCGCATCCTCGCCGGCGTCCATCAGGCCGACAGCGGCCGCATCCGGCTCTTCGGTGAGCCGGTCGCGATTCACAGCCCGCAGGAAGCGCTCGCCGCCGGCGTCGGCATGGTCCATCAGGAGCTCGCCTTCTGCGACAACCTGACCGTCGCCGAGAACCTGTGTCTGCGCGCGCTTCCAGCGCGTGCCACGTTCGTCTCGCGTACCGAGATGCGGCGGCAGGCGCGGGCGATGCTCGAGCCCATCGGCGCGCCGTTCGAGGTGACGCGCCTCGTCGGCGAGCTGACCGTCGGCCAGCAGCAGATGCTGCAGATTGCCGCCGCCGTCGGTCACGGCGCGCGCATCGTCGTCTTCGACGAGCCGACGAGCAGCCTGTCGCAGCACGAAGCGGAACGGCTCTACGAGCTCATCGCGCGGCTACGCGAGCAGGGCGTGACGTGCATCTACGTGTCGCATCGCATGGAGGAGATCTTCCGGCTGTGCGACGCGGTGACCGTACTCCGCGACGGCCGGCACGTCGCCACGCAGCCGATTGCGGGGCTCGACACGGCCGCGCTCGTCCAGATGATGATCGGCCGCAAGCTGGCGGATTACTTTCCGCCCGAACACGAGCGAACCGGGCCGCCCGAAGAGCTGCTGCGCGTCGAGGGCCTCTCCGGGCCGCGCGGCTTCCACGACATCTCGTTCTCCGTCCATGCCGGCGAGGTCGTGGGGATGGCTGGACTCGTGGGCGCCGGACGATCGGAGGTCGCGCGCGCGATCTTCGGGCTCGATCCGCTCACGGCCGGCAAGATTTTCGTCAATGGCGCGGCGGTGACGATTGCCACGCCGCAGGACGCCCTCGCCCACCGCATCGGCCTCGTGCCCGAGGATCGCAAACGTCAGGGCCTCGTCCTGTCGATGAGCGGCCTCGGCAACACGACGATGACGATGCTGAGCTCGCTCGCGCGCTTCGGGTTCATCCGCCATCGAGCCGAACGCGCGTTCGTGCAGGAGTACTTCGACAAGCTGCGTGTCCGCGCGCCAGGGGTCGACACGGTGACAGCCGGTCTCTCGGGCGGCAACCAGCAGAAGATCGTGCTGGCGAAATGGCTCGCGGCCCAGTGCCGCATCCTCATCCTCGACGAGCCGACGCGCGGCGTGGACGTCGGGGCCAAAGCGCAGATCCACGCACTCATCGCGGAACTCGCCGCCAGCGGCGCGGGCGTGCTGCTCATTTCGAGCGAACTGCCCGAGGTCCTCCATCTCTCGTCGCGGATCGTCGTCCTGCGCGAAGGCGCCCTCGCCGGCGAGCTCTCACGCGCCGAGGCCAGCCAGGACGCGCTGATGCGGTTGATGGCGGGCGTCGCCGCCTAGGAGCCGGCGCGAGTCAAGTTGGAAGTTTGAAGCCGGAAGCCAGAAGGTATTCCTCTTGCCCTGGATCATCCTCTTCATCGCGTCGCTCTTCGAGATCTCGTGGGCCATTGGCTTGAAATACAGCCACAGCTTCACGCGCCCCGTCGCATCGGTCGTCACCGTCGTCGGGCTCGTCATGAGCGTCGTCCTGCTCGCCTTGGCCGCGCGGACGCTGCCGATCGGCACGGCCTACGCCGTGTGGACGGGGATCGGCGCGGCGGGCACGGCGATCCTCGGCTTGTGGCTTTTCGGCGAACCCGCCACACCCGCCCGGCTCGCCTGCATCGCCTTGATCATCCTGGGCGTCGTCGGATTGAAGATCGCGGGCGGCGAGTAGGGTCGGCGGGCCCCTATCGCGGCAGACGCCCGCAGTGGCGCGCCCCGCGGCGCCTACGGCGCTTCGCCGCCCTCGCTACGCTCGGGGGCTCGCGGCACCACGACCCACTGGCGGGCGCGGACGGTCAGGCCGCGGGTGCGGACCTTCACTTTGATCTGGCGCGCACGGCCGGTGCGGTCGGCGTCGGCCGGTTCGACGCCCAAGAGGTAATACGCCGACGTCTCTCGCACGATCCGCGTGAACGCCTGTGCGCCGTCGTCGACCAGCACGCGCAGAAGCGCGCCGCCGGCCGTGCCCGAGAACTGATCGAGCCAGCGCATCGACAGATCGCTGTCGCGACCGAGATTCGTCATATTGCGCGACGCGTGCCGCGTCTCGGCCGAGTACTGCGCGAGCAGGCGGTGATCGAGATAGAGCGTGTAGATCGCGACGTTGGCTCGCGCGGCCGACTCGCCGAGCCGAATCGGCAGGTCGCCAACGTCCGGCCGGCCGCCCGGGCGATCGGACAGCGGCATGCCGGCACTGACGAGCACGAGCACCTTGCGGCCGGGAATGTCGCTGAGCCGCAAGAGCAGCGGCTCGAGCATGCCGAGGCTCGTCCGCGCCTGGGTCTCGAGCAGCCGCCCCTCGTTCTCGATCTCGAGCGCGACCTCGGCGGCGCACTGTCGTTCGATGCCACCGCCCCCGTCCCCACAGTACCGCGCCAAGATCGCCGAGACGTCGCGTGACCCGCCGGCATTCACCGCGGCGAAGTAGTCGACGATGTCGGAGGGCCTCACGTCGTGGCTGCCGGCGAGCGCCGATCCGCGCTGGCCGCTGACGCGGCCGAGCGCCTGGACGACCGCGACGTGACTGCTCGTCGGATCGACCTTCGGGCCGAGCGGATAGCTGTAGAGGCCGACGAGATCGTCCTCGGGGAGCGCGCGCACGAAGTTGGCCGCCGCCTCGGCCACGCCGCGCGACACGGCGACGTCGAACGACATCGCGTCGACGGCGACCATGAACACGCGCCGGCCCGCGAGCGGATCGATCGAGACGACAGGCCCGTCCGGCGCAGCGGCGGACGTGGCGAGGCCGGCCACCGACACGCTCGTGCCGTTGGCGTCGACGAGCTGCGCGAAGGCGACGCGGCGGCGATCGCCGGCGATCGTGACGTCGAACTGGCTCGCGTCGAGGCCGGACACGGGCCGACCGTCGCGATCGACGACCTGCACGTCGATCTGTACGAGGTCCGTGCGTGCACGGAACGGCGCCTGCGTCGACGCCGTCTCCTGCGCCGCCGGACGAGCGCTCGACGCGGCGAGCGCGACCGCGCTGAACGCCGCTGCGACGAGGCCGACCGTCGTGCGGCGCGAGCGTCTCCTGGTCGGTGTCATGCCTCGCCCTCGAACCGGAATCCGTCCCGCATCGCCGCGCCCGCCCTCCCGCGGCGCGAGCTGCGAAGGTGGCCAAGCGCGGAGGCGCGAATGGAAGTGGATAGAGCGGTAGTATACGTGGATTGGCGTGCTGCGGCGGCCGTTGACGTCGCGTCCGGCTTCGCCCGAAACTAGGCCCACCTTTCAGACAGGAGTTCCCGACATGGCGAGCAAGGTGCTGATCATCGTTGGCGACGGCGGCGAGAGCTACGAGACGTGGTACGCGGTCCATCGCTTCCAGGAGGCCGGTGTCGAGCCGGTCGTGGCCGCGCCGGCCAAGCGGCGGCTGCACCTGGTCATCCACGACTTCGAACCCGGCTGGGACACCTACAAGGAGCGTCCCGGGTACGTGATGGAATCGGACATCACGTTCGACGACGTCAACGTCAAGGACTACGACGCCGTGCTCTGCATCGGCGGCCGCGCGCCGGAGTACCTACGCAACAACAAGCGCGTGCTCGAGATCCTTCGTGAGTTCGATCGCCAGGGCAAATGGCTCTTCGCGATCTGCCACGGCGTCCAACTGCTCGCGGCCGCCAATCTCGTCAAAGGCAAGCGCGCGACCTGCTACGAGCACGTCAAGCTCGAGCTCGAAGCCGCCGGCGGCACGTTCGTTCCCGAGGACGCGGTGCGCGACGATCGCATGGTCTCGGCCCAGACGTGGCGCGAGCATCCGGCGTTCTACCGCCAGGTGTTCGCCTGCCTGACGAGCTCGGTTCCCGCGTAGTCGGCCCGCGGATGGCGCTGCAGATCGCCACCCGAAGCGGCCGTTCGCTCGTCGTCGACGAGGACGGATCCGGCCCGCCGCTCGTGGCCGTTCATGGCCTGGGCGGCGGTGCCTATTTCTTCACGGGCATGGCCCGGCGTCTCCGCGATCGCTGCCACACCTTCCTTGTCGATCTACCCGGGACGGGACGGAGCCGTCCGGGTTCCGTCCCTGATGCGCTCGACGGGTGGGTCGACGACCTCGGCGATCTCTTCGCGCACATCGGCGAGCCGATCATCTTCGTCGGCCACTCGATGGGCACGATGCTGGCGCTGCTCGCCTGGCGCGCCTGGCCCGAGTGGATGCGCGCGTGTGTTTTCGTTGGGGGGTTGCCACGCGTGCGGCCGGCAATTCGCGCGCGGCTCACTGAACGCGCCGAGGACATCGCGGCGCACGGCCTCGACGGCTTTGGCCCGCGCGTGTCGCCGGGAAACTTCTCGCCGTCGACGCTCCGCACGCGGCCGGAAATGGTCGGCACGTTCGAGCGTCTGTTCGAAGTGCAGGACGCGGACGTCTACGTCCGTTCGATTGGCCTGCTCCTCAGCGGCGACACGGCCGCGATCGCGCCAACGCTGACGATTCCTTGCCTGTCGCTCAGCGGCCGCGACGACAGCTACGCCCCGCCCGACGCGGTAAAGGCGTTCGTCGACACCATCCCCGGCCCGCCGCCGATGCACGTCATCGACGACTGCGGCCACCTGCCGTTCTTCGAAGCGCCGGAGATCTTCGCGCGAGAGGTCGAACGCTTCGTAGGAGAGGTGACAGGGACGGGGCTGGGACAAAAAAAAGACGGCTCCGCAAGCCCCCGAGCGTAGCGAGGGCGGCGAAGCGCCGTCGCGCTGGGCCCCAGCGCACTGCAAAGAAGATGACTTACGTTCCCGCGCTCCAGCCCCCGTCGATGATGAGGGCGCTGCCGGTGATGAACGCGGCTTCATCGCTTGCGAGATACAGGATCGACGCGGCGATCTCCTCGGGCGTGCCCATGCGGCCGATCGCCTGCGTGGCCGCCATCTCGCGATAGGCGGCTTCCGGATCGGGATATTCCTTCAACCGCTGTTTGACGAACGGCGTCTCGACACGGCCAGGACACACGCAGTTCACGCGGATCCCGTCCATCGCGTGATCGAGCGCCAGACATTTCGTCAGCCCGACGACAGCGAACTTGGTCGTGCAGTAGGCGAGGCGATCTTTGATCCCGATGATTCCGCCGATCGACGCCGTGTTGACGATGGCGCCGGCGTGCCGGGCGATCATGCCGGGGATGAACGCCTTCGTCATGTTGAAGACGCCGCGGACGTTGACCGTGTACAACCGATCGAGATCCGCGCCGGTCGTCTGATGGATCGTGCCAACGTGGCCGATGCCCGCGTTGTTGACGAGGACGTCGAGGCGCTTGTGCGCGGCCGTCACGGTGTCGGCGGCCTCGGCGCAGTCGGACTCGACCGTCACGTCCACGCGCATCGCCGCGCTTTGGCCACCGGCGCTCCGAATCGCGGCCGCCACGCGCTCAGCGCCATCGAGCTCACGATCGGCCACGTAGACAAGAGCACCAGCGCTCGCAAGCGTGTAGCAGGTCGCTTCACCAATACCAGACGCGCCGCCGGTGACGAGCGCGATGCGACCGGAGAGATCAAACGGCATGGCTGAGTACCTTCATGTCTTTGCTTCCTTCTGGCTTCTGTCTTCGAACTTCCAACTTGACCGTGCCTTTCACTCCTATGTCGCCCACGGCGGCTGGCCGAACAGGCCGCCGTCGACCCAGATCGTCTGGCCGGTGATGAACGACGCCTCTTCGCTCGCGAGAAAGACGACGGCCCGAGCGATGTCGAGCGGCGTGCCGATGCGGCGCAGCGGCGTCACGCGCGACCAGTCGCCGGCATAATCCTCGCGTTCGAGGCGCGTGCGCTCGATTTCGACGGCGCCCGGCGCCACGCAATTCACGCGGATGCCGAGCGGTCCGAGCTCGACGGCTGCGAGCTTCGTCAGCATGTCGATGCCCGCCTTGCTCGCCGAGTAGGCCACGAGCCCAGGAAACGGCACCTTGCAGCATCCGGATCCGATGTTGACGATGGCGCCGCCGCCCGTGTCTTTCATGCGGCGCGCCGCGGCCTGCGTGCAGAGGAAGCAGCCCTTCAAGTTCGTGTCGATGACGCGATCCCAGTCCGTCTCCGTCACGTCGAGGAGCGCCCCGGTCGTCTGCACGCCGGCGTTGTTCACGAGCAGATCGATCCGGCCGAAGCGCGCGATGACCTCGTCGACCAT
>CALFMR010000388.1 GCA_937880585.1 uncultured Acidobacteriota bacterium | reverse complement strand
ACTTCGTCGAGGTCGTGCGAAATGAGGATGCCACCCGGACCGCGCTGTGCGACCTGCTTGATCAGCCGTCGCGGCTGCTCCGCTGGCGTCACGCCGAGCGCGGCGGTCGGCTCGTCGAAGATGACGAGTCGCTGCCCCCAATAGGCGGCGCGCGCGATGGCGATGACCTGACGCTGACCGCCCGAGAGCCTTGACACGGGAATGCCGAGCGGCACGTGCGCGCCCAGGCTCTCGAGATGGTCGGCGGCGCCGCGACGCAATGACGCGCGATCCAGCACGCCGAGGAAATGCAGCAGGGAACCGCGCACCGGCTCGCGGCCAAGATAGAGGTTCTCTTCGGCGGAAAGGTCCGGGCAGAGGGCGAGGTCCTGATAGACCGTCTCGACACCGGCGGCGCGCATCTCCGATGCGTCGCCGGTTCCCACGGGTCTTCCGTCGAGGAGGATCTGACCCGCGCTCGGCTTCACCGCACCGCTCAGCAACTTGATGAGGGTGCTCTTGCCCGCGCCGTTGTCGCCGACGAGCGCGAGAACCTCGCCGAACCCGACGGAGAGAGAGACGTTCTCGACCGCATGAACGCCGCCGTAGCGGCGCGAGACCTCCCGCACCTCGACGGCCCATCCACGGGTCGCGGCGCCCACGGCAGTGGACGCGCCCGTCATCGTTGCCTCGGAATTCACGATCCTCCGGTCAAGGTCTTGAGGTAGGTGATCTGCTTGTCGACGTTGCTCTTCGTGATGACCGGATAGTCTTCGAGGGTGACGGTCTTGTCGACGGACTCGCCTCGGATCAGCTTGTCGCAGAGGTCGACTGCCGCGATGCCGATCTGGATCGTCTTCGCGTCCACCGTGCAATAGACCGATCCCTTCTTGATCTCCTGCAGTGTCGACATCGTTGCGGCGCCGAAGGCCGGAACCACCGACGCATCTTGCGGCGTCTTCTTGCCGGCGTTCTGCAAGGCAGACAGCGCGCCCTCGGCGCCTGACGTGTTGATCGTCGCGACGAGGCGGATGTCGGGGTGCGCCTGCAGCGCGGTCGACACCGCATTCTCGGCCTTGGCGGTCGCGTAGGCGTCGACGTTGGCGACGACCTTCGCGTTCGGAGCAGCCTCCTTGAGCCCGGCGATGATGCCGCGCGAACGATCGATCGTGGCGCCGCCGAGCGAGTCGGCCGTGAGCACCATGACGTCGCCTTTGCCACCGAAGTGTTCGACGAGGTACTTGCCGCCGAGCTCGCCCGTCGCCTTGCCGATGGCGAACTGGTTCTGCCCGATCGTCACGTCGGCGCCGGGGAAGGTGTCGTAGATCGCGATCACGTGGGCGTGCTGGGCGTGAGCCTCTTCGGCCACCACGGCCATCGCACCCTTGTCCTTGGCCCGCACGACCACGCACTTGGCGCCCGCCGCCACGAGATTCTCGACCGCGGTCTGCTGTCCCGAGGCGGTGTTCTTGGCGTCGCCGCCCTCGACCTTGTACCCCTTCGCGGCGCCCTCCTGCTTCATCGCGCGGAGCACCATCTGGAAGCTCGCGACCTGGAGCTGTTCGGGAACGAAGCCAATGGTGCCGCGCTCTCCGCCTGCCGCGACCGACGTGGAAGCCACGGTCGTCAGCATCAGCGACGCGGCCGCAACGGTAAAGCGCCTCGTGTTCAAAGTCATCATGCTCGGACCTCCTGTCTGCGGTTGGGGATGGGCCAGGATTTCACGATCGGCCGTCGTCGCGGCCGAATCGATCCAGGAGCAGCGCGAAGAGCAACAGGAGCCCCACCGCCACTTGTTGATAGAACGCGGGAACGCCGGCGAGGACGAGCCCGTTGGCGATCATCGCGAGGAACACCGCGCCCATGAAGCTGCGCCACACGCGTCCCTTGCCGCCGAAAAGACTGGCCCCGCCGAGGACCGCCGCGGTGATGACGTAGAACTCCTCGCCGGTGGCGAGGTCGGCAGGCGCGTCGCTCAATCGGCCGAGCAGCATCAGGCCGCTCACCGCCGACAGCAGCCCGGCGATGACGTAGAGACCCATCCGGTGACGGCTGACCCGGATCCCTGCGCGCGACGACGACTCCTCGCTCGATCCGACGGCGTAGGTACGCAGTCCCCAACGGCTGTATCGCATGAAGAATGCGCCCACGGCGTAGAGGACGAGGCAGAGCCACACCATGATCGGGATTCCGCCGAGCTTGCCGACGGCGATCTCGTGCAGGATCGGAATGCGGTCGCGGGGAACGACGATGTCCTCGCCACCGAGATAGACGTTGACGAGCCCGCGCACCACGAACAGCGTCGCGAGGGTCACGATGAAGGCGGGCACCTTGCCGTGCTCGGCGAAGAATCCGTTGACGCCTCCGACCAGAGCGCCGGCGGCCAGGCCGAAGCCGATGGCGGCCATCTCCGGAGCCCCGTGACGCGCGACGAGGCCCCCGGCGACGGCCGAGCTCAGCGCCATCACGGAGCCCTGGCTCAGGTCGATGCCGCCGCCGACGAGAATCATCGTCAGCCCGAGCGCGGCGATCGCATCGACCGACGCCTGTTGGAGGACAAGCAAGGCGTTGTTGCTGGTCGCGAAGCGCGCGTTGAGCGAGGCGAAGACGATCGCGACGATGACGAATGCGAGGGGAACACCGTATTTCGACCAGAACGGGGCGCCAGCCATCCGCGAAATGCGCTCCTGCCGGGCCCGTGGGCCAGGCGTCCCTGCGGCGCGACCCGCGGCCGCGACATCGACGTGGTCGCCTTGGCGCGGTCCCTGCCCGGTCACCGGCCGCCCCCCAGAAACGTGCGGCGCACCTCGTCGTCGGCGAGGAGTTCCTTGCCCTTCCCGTGATACGCGATCTTTCCGCCGACGAGGACGATGCCTTCGTCGCATATTTGCAGAGCCGTCTTTGCGTTCTGCTCGATGACCAGCAGCGCGACTCCGGCCGTCTCGCGCAGGCGCACCAGGATCTCGAACATGTGCTTTGTCAGCGCCGGCGAAAGCCCGACGGAGGGCTCGTCCAGGAGCAGCAACGACGGGCGCAACAGCATGCTGCGGCTGATTTCCAGCATGCGGCGCTCGCCGCCGGACAGTGTCCGCGCAGCCGCGGACCGTCGCTCGGCCAACTGCGGGAACAGCTCGTAGGCGTACTCGAGCGGATGCGCTGCTTCGGCGCTGCCGCGATCGCAGTAAAGGCCCATCTCCAGGTTCTCCTGCACGCTCATGCTCGGGAACACCGACGGGAGCTGGGGCACGTAGCCGATGCCGCACGCCAGCCGCTGCGCCGGCGACATGCCCGCCAGGTTCTGGTTGCCGAAACGGATCTGCCCGCTCGCGACTCGCACGAGGCCGAACGCGGTCTTGATGAGGGTCGACTTGCCGGAGCCGTTCGGGCCGACGATCGCGATGATTCCGCAGGCGGGCACCTCGAAGCTCACCCCACGTACGATCATGTTGCCGTGGTATCCCGACACCACGCGATCGAACACCATCGAGCCCGCATGAAGACCTGCGGGCGCCGCTCGGGCAGCGGCGCCTGCGGGCGCGGTGCGATCCGCCAGCATCGTCATCCTCCCAGGTAGGCTTCGATGACCCGAGGATCCGACATCACCTGATCCGGCGTGCCTTCCACGAGCACGCGGCCCTGCTCCAGAGCAACGACGCGCGTGGCGAGCGCGGTGAGGAATTGAGGGTTGTGCTCGACGATGAGGAGCGCGCTGTGCTACGTTGCGTTTACCTGGCGCAAGTACTGCACGAACGACTCGATCATTGCCGGATTCACGCCCGAAGTCGCTTCGTCGAGCATCAGGATCTTCGG
>CALFMR010000387.1 GCA_937880585.1 uncultured Acidobacteriota bacterium | reverse complement strand
TGATGCTATTTTTCTAAGCAGCCATCCCGAAGCATCGGCCACCGGGAGCCGCCTGTCAAGTGCGGACGAACCCACTTCTGGCTTCTGGCTTCACACTTCTGACTTCCACCGGCTCATGAGACAATCAGACTGGCCACTGAACGAACCAGCTCTCGAACCCTCCGGCGCCTGGCCTCTCGCGCCTGACCTTTCACTCGGAACACCTTTGTCATTCTCGACGCTCGCGCTCCATCCCGATCTGCTCCGCGCCACCAAGGAAATGGGCTTCGTCCGGCCCACGCCGATTCAGGCGGACAGCATCCCGCTCGCCCTCGAAGGCCGCGACCTGCTCGCCTGCGCCCAGACGGGCAGCGGCAAGACGGCCGCGTTTCTCCTGCCCGTCCTGCACGGCCTCATCGGCAAGCCGCGCGGCGCTTCGGGCGCGCTCATCCTCGCGCCCACGCGCGAGCTGGCCGCGCAGATCCTCGAGGACATGCGCGTGCTCGCCGTCCACACGCGTCTGACGGGCGCGGCCATCTTCGGCGGCGTCAGTCCCGCGCCGCAGGAACATGCGTTCCGCAGCCAGGTGGACGTGATCATCGCGACGCCCGGCCGCCTGCTCGATCACCTGCGGCACGGTTACGCGAAGCTCGACCGCATCCAGTACCTCGTGCTCGACGAAGCGGATCGCATGCTCGACATGGGCTTCCTCCCGGAGATCCGCAAGATCCTCAAGCACGTCCCGGCGCGCCGCCAGACGCTCTTCTTCAGCGCGACGATGCCGCCGCCGATCCGGGCGCTGGCGACCGAGATGCTGCGCGACCCGGCGAGCGTGAATCGTGAACGCACGTCGGTGACGCCGGCCGGCATCACGCAGGCGGTCTATCCCGTGCCGCAGGAGTTGAAATCCGCGCTGCTCCTCGCGCTCCTGCGCCGCGGCGACATCCGTCAGGCGCTCGTCTTCACGCGCACGAAGCACCGCGCGAACCGGCTCGCCGACGCGCTCGTACGCGACGGCGTCAAGGCGCAGCGCATCCACGGCAACCGATCGCAGGCGCAGCGAACCCTCGCACTGCAGGCGTTCAAGGCCGGCACGTGTCCGGTCCTCGTGGCGACCGACATCGCGGCCCGCGGCATCGACGTCGACGCGCTCGGACACGTCGTCAACTTCGACGTGCCGCTCGTGCCCGAGGACTACATCCACCGCGTCGGACGCACGGGCCGCGCCGAAGCAACGGGCGAAGCCTTCACGTTCATGGCGCCTGACGAGCGCGGACCGATGGCCGCGATTGAACGCGCCGTCGGACGGAAGTTGCCACAGGTGACCGTGCCGGACTTCGACTACCACGCGAAGCCGGCCGCGCGGCTCGAGATTCCGATCGCCGAGCGCATCGCCGAGATCCGCGCCCGCAAGGCGCAGGAACGCGCGCGGGCGGAGGCGAAGCGGCAGCGACAGGGCATGGGTGGAGGCGCGGCATCGGCACGGGGCCGGGGCTTCGGCGGACCTGGCGGCGCGCCTCATGGCCGCGGCGGACGCCCGGCGCCTGGCGGCTATCGTGGATCGTCGTTCGGCGGTGGACGGGGATCGGGTTCATCCTCGTCGGCGGGTGGTCCACATGGCGACTCGCGAGGGCCCGGCGCGGATCGCGGCGGATCGGGCGGCGGCAACGCGCAAGGACCGTCCGGCGACCGGCCGCGCCAGCCGGGGAGCGGCCGCAAGTGGTCGTTCCGGCCGCGGCGAGGACGGTGACGCGCGACAAGTTAGAAGTTCGAAGCCGGAAGCCAGAAGTTGAGGGGGCGCCTTCGGCGCATCGTTCTTGAAACGCACGCCCGCGTGATTCGGCTGATCGCCACGGCGACGCGCGTTCCCGCATTGACATGCCCGTTCTCACGCTCGACTCGGTGTCGCATGCTTTCGGCCACCTGCCGCTTCTCGACGACGTGCAGCTCGTCGTCGAGGCGGGCGAGCGTGTCGCGCTCATCGGCCGCAACGGGACGGGCAAGTCGACGCTCTTACAAATCCTGTCAGGCGAGCTCGAGCCCGACGCTGGCACGACTTGGCGTGAGCCTCGGCTGCGCGCGGCGCGGCTCGTCCAGGACGCCGCGCTTTCGACCTCCGATTCCGTCTTCGACGTCGTCGCCGGCGGCCTCGGCGATCTGCGCGATGTCGTCACGGCCTACCACCACGCGGCCGTCGACGTCGCCGAACGCGGCACGCCCGAGACGCTCGACGCGTTGGGGCGCTACCAACACGAACTGGAAGAACGCGACGGCTGGCGCGTCGAGCAGCGCGTCGAGCTCGTCCTGTCGCGGCTGAATCTCGCGGCCGATGCGCCGGTCGACACGTTGTCCGGCGGATGGCGCCGACGTGTACTGCTCGCGCGCGCGCTCGTCGCCGAGCCGACGCTGCTCCTGCTCGACGAGCCGACCAATCATCTCGACGTCGAAGCCATCGAATGGCTCGAGTCGTTCTTGATGGAGTACACCGGCGCGCTCGTGTTCGTCACGCATGACCGCGCGTTCCTCGATCGGCTGGCGACGCGCGTCATTGAGCTCGACCGCGGCCATCTCACGTCCTGGCCCGGCGACTATCCGACCTTCGTCGCGAAGAAGGAGGCCTGGCTCGCCAACGAGGCGCTTGCGGCCGAGAAGTTCGACAAGCGTCTCGCGCAGGAAGAAGCGTGGCTGCGCCGGGGCGTGAAGGCGCGCCGGACGCGCGACGAAGGACGTGTGCGCGCGCTCATGGCGATGCGCGAGGCACGCGCGGCCAGGCGTACGCAGGACGGCACGGCGCGTCTACAGATCGACGTCGCCGATCGTTCGGGGCAGATGGTGTTCGACGCGGACCACGTGACGAAGGCGTACGAGGGCAAGACGGTGGTGCGCGACTTCTCGACGCGGATTCTCCGCGGCGATCGCGTCGGTCTCATCGGCCCCAACGGCGCGGGCAAGACGACGCTGTTGCGCTTGCTGGTGGGAGAAGTGCCGCCCGACAGCGGAGAGATCTCACACGGCACGAACGTCCAGATCGCGTATTTCGATCAGCAGCGCGAACAGCTCGACCCCGAGCGCACCGTCGTCGACACGGTCGCCGATGGCAACGACATGGTGACGGTCGGCGGCTCGTCGCGTCACGTCTACGGCTATCTCGAGGACTTTCTCTTTCCGCCCGAACGCGCCCGGTCGCCGGTCAAGGCGCTGTCGGGTGGTGAGCGTGCGCGCCTGCTGCTCGCGCGGCTCTTCACGCGGCCCGCGAACGTGCTCATCCTCGACGAGCCGACCAACGATCTCGACATCGAAACGCTCGAGCTCCTCGAAGCGCAGCTCGTCGACTTTTCCGGCACGCTCCTCATCGTCAGCCACGACCGCCGATTCCTCAACAATGTCGTGACGAGCACGCTGGCGTTCGAGGGTGACGGCCGCGTCGAGGAGTACGTCGGCGACTACGACGACTGGCTGCGGCAGCGCAGCGCGGCGGCTGTCGCGACGCGCGCGGCAGATGCCGATCGGGTGAGTGCGGCCACGGAACCCGTCGCGTCAAGCCGGACGCCGCGTCCGCAGAAGCTCTCCTACAAGGAACGGCGCGAGTTCGACGAGCTGCCCGCGCGCATCGAAGCCCTCGAAACCGAGCAGGCCGACCTCGAGGCCCGCATGGCGCTGGCCGAGTTCTATCTGCAGCCCGCGGCGACGATCACCGAGGTCGTCGAGCGGCTCGAGGTCATCCGCGCCGAGCTCGACGCCGTCTATCGGCGCTGGGACGAACTGGACTCGCGAGGCGGCTGACGGCGTCACATGCGATCACCCTGGGTCTGAAGACCCAGGCTCCACCAATCGCAAGCACCCTGGCTCTGCGGATTCTCCTGGGCGCTCGAGAGACGGTCGTGAGGACATCGGAGAACGTGCCGGTCCACCGCCGTACGGACTGCGGCGGCGGACCGGCGCGCGGGCCGTCAGGCCCGTTTGAGCAGGCGCGTGATCCAGACCAGGATGACGGCGCCGACGAAGGCGACGATGATCGATCCGATCATTCCGCCACCCGCGCCGATGCCGAGCATGCCGAAGATCCAGCCGCCGAGGACGCCTCCCAGGATGCCCAGGATGATGTCGACCACGATGCCGTACCCGCCGCCCTTCATGACGAGGCCCGCCAGCCATCCGGCGATGAGCCCCACGACAATCCAGTAAAGCAGACCCATACGTGTGTCCCTCCTGCCCGGCGGCATCGTGGCCGCCGTGCGGAAGCGTCTGGGCGCGAATCGGGCGCCAGGCGCTCGGTTGGTCCTGTCGCCCAGAGAATACCGCCAGCACGCCGCTCGCGCCCGTGTCATCGCTCACGGGCCCTCCGGCTCCGTGCCGGCGGTAAGATGCCGCTCGAGGCCGGCGCGATCCGTCGATCGGCTGGCGCGAGAGGCTCTCATGTTCAGTGCTCGATCGGTGGGAAGTGCCGCGCTGGCGGTCGTCGTCGCGTTCGCCGGCCACGCACGCCCGGCCCGCGCGCAAGACGATCTCGCGCACGCTTACCGCATCATCGCGAGCAAACGCTTCGTCGACCTGACGCACACGTTCGGTCCGAAGACGCCAGTGTGGTCCGGCTTCGGCCACGCGACGTTCACGCCCGCCGCGGATCCAGCCACACAACGGCCGTACACGATCGCGCGCGATGGCTTCCACGCGACGTCGTACACGCTTGTCGGCCAGTACGGCACGCACGTCGATCCGCCCGCGCACTTCGCCGCCGATGGCGCGGCGCTCGATGAGATTCCTCTCAGCCAGATGATCCTGCCGCTCGTTGTCCTCGACGACACGCCGTACTTCGCACGCGATCCGAACCATGCGTTTTCAGCCGCGGACCTCGCGGCGTGGGAGCGCGTTCACGGCCGCGTGCCCAGCGGATCGTTCGTCGCGCTGCGAACGGACATGTCCAAGGACTGGGACCGCGACCCGGCGCGCTTCGCGCGGAATCCCTTTCCCGCGTGGTCGCTCGAGACGTTGAAGGTGCTCTACGAGCAGCGCGGCGTCGTGGCGACCGGACACGAGTCGCTCGACACGGACACGACGCCGGCGCTGGTGTCCGAGACCTACATCCTGACGCACGGTCACTATCAGATCGAAGCCATGGCCAATCTGGATCAGGTGCCACCAACCGGCGCGCTCATCGTCGTCACCTGGCCGAAGGTGCAGGACGGTCTGGGCTTTCCCGCGCGCGCGTTCGCGATCGTGCCGTAGACGTGCGTCTTCTGCACCTGTGCGGCACGCCGCGTGGCGCACCGTGGCTCGTCGAGATGCTGCGCGAGCTGCAGGCGCGCGGACACGACGTCACGGCCGTCATCAGTCCGGGTGAAGGCGGCCTCGCGGACGCGCTCGACGCGGCCGGCGTCCGTCATCTCGCGCTCGATCACGACGTGCTCGGCGGTGCGCGCCCGCTCGGGGCTGCCCGCAGGATTGCGGCCCTGGTGCGGCTGCTGCGTCAGGAGCAGCCCGACGTCCTGCAGTCACATCTCTTTCCCGCGAA
>CALFMR010000386.1 GCA_937880585.1 uncultured Acidobacteriota bacterium | reverse complement strand
ACGTGGCGGCCGAATGCGGTCCGCATCAGCACGAACCACGAGAGCCCGAACACGCCCAGCATGATCGCGGCCGCCGTCGTGCCGCCGCTGAGCACGCCGAAGCTTTCGGGCAGACCCGAGATCGTCCGCGCGTCGGTGACCTTGTAGGCGGCGCCGCGCACGACGAGCATCATCGCCAGCGTCGTGATGAACGACGGAATGCGCAGCCACGTGACGACCGCGCCGTTGATGACGCCGACGAGCAACCCGACGCCGAGTGCGGCCGCGACGGCCAGCGTCAAGCCGCCGCCGTGGACGAGCACGCCCGCGCAGGTGACGCCCGTGAGCCCGACGACCGACCCGACCGATAGGTCGATGCCGGCCGTGAGGATGACGAACGTCGATCCGGCGGCCAGAATCGCGGTGAAGGCGTTCTGTCGCAGCACGTTCAGCAGGTTCGTCGACGTGAAGAACGTGTCGGTCGTCGCGCTGAGGATGAGGCACTCGAGCGCGAGCGCGACGAAGATGGCGTAGCTCGAGAACCAGCGGCGGAGTTTCATGCGGCGGACGTCGCGAGCGTCATGACGCGCTCAGGTGTCGCCTCGGCTCGATCGAGCGCGCCCGTCGTCCGGCCTTCGTGCATGACGACGACGCGGTCGGCCATGCCGAGGACTTCGGGGAGGTCGGAGGAAATCATGAGCACGGCCAGACCTTGCTCGGTGAGGCGGTTCATGATCCGATAGATTTCCGCGCGCGCGCCGACGTCGACGCCGCGCGTCGGTTCGTCGAGGATGACGAGCGTCCGCCGTTCGAGCAGGTAGCGCGCGACGAGGGCCTTCTGTTGATTGCCGCCAGAGAGCGTGGCGGCTGGCTGGTCGAGGCTGGATGCGCGCAGATCGAAATCGCGCGCGGCCGCGGTGGCTCCGGCACGTTCGCGCGCGAGCGACAGCACGCCGGCGCGTGTAAATTGCTCGAGGAACGTCACCGTGATGTTCGCGCCCGTGCCCATGATCGGAAAGATGCCGCGCTTCTTGCGGTCCTCGGTGACGTAGGCCAGGCCGGCCCGAATGGCGGCGTCCGGCGTCCGGAAATGCACGGGCCGTCCGTCGAGCCGCACGTCGCCGGTGAACGGCAAGGCGCCGATGAGCGCGAGCGCCGTCGACGTCCGGCCGGCACCGACCAGGCCGGCGAGTCCGACGATTTCCCCCTGCCGCACGCTGAACGACACGTCCGAGAAGCGGCCGGGCGAGGCGAGGTGCGATACCTCGATGACCGGTGCGCCGATGTCGTGCCGGCGCGCGGGATATTCCTCCGAGACGTCGCGGCCGACCATCGCGCGAATGAGCGACGCGCGATCGAACGTGCCCGTCGGGCCGGTCGCGACGTGGGCGCCATCGCGCAGCACGGTGACACTGTCGGCCAGACCGAAGATTTCATCCAGCCGGTGCGAGATGTACAGGATGCCGAGGCCGCGGGCGCGAAGCTGACGCAGCACGTCCAGGAGCCGATCGACTTCGGTGGCCGAGAGCGCCGCCGACGGCTCGTCGAGAATCAGGATCTTCGCGTCCGTCATGAGCGCACGTGCGATCTCGACCATCTGCTGGTGTGCGACGCTCAGGCCGCGAACGGCCGTCGACGCGTCGACGCGCACGCCAAGATCGGCCAGACGGCGCTCGGCGGCCTCACGCATCTCACGGCGGCGCAGCCACCACCGCCCACGCTCGCGTCCCAGGAAGATGTTGTCGGCCACGCTCGAATCGGGCGCGAGCGTGAACTCCTGATAGACGACGCTGACGCCGCGCTGCCGTATGGCAAGCGGTTGGCCGAGCGGCAGTGGCGATCCCTCGAGCCGGATCTCGCCGGCGTCTGGCGCGATCGCGCCGCTGAGGATCTTGATGCACGTCGACTTGCCCGCGCCGTTCTCGCCGACGAGCGCGCGGATCTCGCCAGCCTCGATCGACAGATCGACGTCCTTCAGCACGCGAACGCCGCCGTACGACTTCGACAGCGCCCGCGCATCGAGCAGGCTCACGAGTGGCCTGGGGCTTGTGGCGCCGGCGTTGCGCCGCTTTCCGCGGCGAGCGACTCCGGCGTGACGACGCCGACCGGCACGGACACGAGCGGCGGCACGGTCTCTCCGGCCAGGTGCGCGGCGATCGTGTCGATGGCCGCGACGCCGATCTTCGACGGGTACTGGATGACGTCCGCTTTGAGCGCACTGCCGCGGCGGATCGCCGCCTGGGCTTCGGGTGTGGCGTCGAAGCCGACGATCGTCACGTCCTTCCGTCGGGCCGATTCGAGCACGGACAACGCGCCGAGCGCCGAGTCGTCGTTGATGCCGAAGATGCCCTTCAGATCCGGCTGCGCCTGCAGCAGATCTTCGGTGACCGCCATGGCGCGCGCGCGCTGTCCGCTCGCTGACGGCCGTCCGACGATGGTGATGTTCGGATGCTTCTTGATCTCGTCGTCGAAGCCGCGCGTGCGGTCCTGGACGGAGGAGACTTCGGGGTGGTCGATGATGATGATCTTGCCGCGATCGCCGATGAGCGCGGCGAGCGTGCGCGCCGCGAGGCGGCCGCCTTCGACGTTGTCGCTGCCGATGTGCGAGACGACCTTGCCGCCGTGCGCAGCGATATCGACCGTGAATACCGGAATGCCTGCGCGCTCCGGGCCTTCGAGGTTGGGACCGATCGCGTCCGAGTCGCACGGTGCCGCGAGAATCGCGTCGACGTGCTGCGCGACGAAGTCCTCGATCTGCGCGGCCTGCTTGGCCGGATCCATCTCGCAGGCGACGACGACCAGATCGAAATGTTTCTTGGCGGCCTCCTGCCGCATGGCCGACGCGAGCTCCTTGTAGAACTCGTGTGGCGCGGTGAGCAGTGTGACGCCGATGAGCTGCCGTGCGCGTTTGCCGGCCGCCGGCTGCGATCCGCGTGCGCACGCAGCCGTGC